>VMTI01000219.1 GCA_013791675.1 bacterium
GCTTTTGTTCTGATTCTGAATCTGTGCCCCGTTCCTCTCTTTTTCCAGCCGATGTCGTTGATTTCGTCAAAACCCCACTCCGCCAATCCCGACGCGTTTTTCCACGTCACATCTGCCGCCCAGAACAGCGTCGGATTCTGCCAGTAATATGTCGCATCCGCGGTTATATCCATTATCATAAGTTTTACGCCGGAGAGCCCCGAAGCCACCGGCCCGATATCGGGATCGTCGTTCGCAATGCCCCCTATGTAATTCAGCGTTTTATACGATGCGCTGAACGGCGTCGTTGAATTCGAAACAGGAGGCTCATAATCGTTTATAAATGTAACTGTGCTGAATGCCGTTTCCATATTTGCCGCGTTATCTTTCGCTCTGCTGTTTATCGTATATTCAACCTCTGTGTTCCAAATGCTCCCTATCCACCACCACGCCGTCGCTACCGGCGACAGTGTTGCCGTATTCCAATACTCCGAAGCATCCTGCCACCCGGGTGTCGCCCCGGCCTCATGATAAAACTGATTTCCGCTTCTCTTTATCCTCACCGTTACCGTGCTCACATTCCCCGGCGACGAATCAAAACATTTCCCCATCAGCACCGGCGGGCTGTTTGTGTCCCCCGCGGGATTTGTCACAGACGACGTCGGATAACTGATATCATAAACAAACGTGTTGGAATCAACAGTGACGGCAAAAGCGGTTTCCGTATTATTTGCGGCGTCTTTTGATTTCGCGACTACGAGATAGTTCTGACCGTTAGCCCAGTTTGGCGGAAGATTTAATGACGGAATTGACCAATTCCAGGGACCGGCGCCCGTAAGTGTTGTGGTTGACCAGATAATTCCCTCGGAAGCTGGCCTCCATGTTTTATCTGAAATTCTCCAGTGCTCGCCCGCGCCCAGGCCCGACTTCTTCATCAGCCGCGCCAGCACTTCAACAACGCCGCTTTTGTTGTCCGAAGCGGTGCCGGAAATAACCGTCGGCTGCCCCTCGGGATAAAACGCGTTATGCGCGGGGATAGAAACAAATGATTGCGGCGGCGTCTCATCAAAAGTGAAATATGTGAAATCCGACAGCTTTCCGTTACCCGCGAGATCCCATGCTTCGCACTTCATGCGGTATTCATGGCCGTCCGTCCAGGCGCTTTGCTGAACCGAAGCGTTCCAGCCGGTTACGGGTGCCCCCGTGAGTGTCGTCGTCGCCCAGTAGATTCCCTGCTGCCACTTTGACTGTTCAATATTCCAATAATGCGACGTCGGCTCAGTAAGGTCATAGATAAAGAACTTAACCATAATAATGTCCGATTCTTCCGTCCCTGTCGTGTCTTCGCCCGAACCTGAAACCGCGGAAGGCGGCGTTGGAACGGAGCCCGACGGAGAATTAACGGCGACATTTGTCGGAGATGATTTATCAATGTAAAATGTTCTTGTTGAAATAGAAACCTCAACATTCGGCCCGGTAATATCCGTGTTATCACGCGCCTTTGTGTTTACAATGTATTTGTGATTGCTCACCCAGTTAGTATCGGTGAAAGAATAATTCCAGCCCTCTTTACCGTTTACGGACAACCAGCTTACTGTATATGTCGACCACACCGTTCCCGTCCACCATTTATTGGGGCTTACCGTATCATCCTTAATTTGTACATAGACATCCTTTATACCGGCGGAAGAAAGTGTATTGCCGTACCAATTCCCCTGAGGCTGATCCTGGGCAGTTCCGCTTATGCTTGTAAGCGTTTTCGTATACAAATTTTCCGAAGGCGTTTGAACACCCGAATCCGGCTCGCCGACATTGCCCTCAGCGTCAATAGTATTTCTATCGTAATAAAAAGTGGAAGTTGAAAACACCGTCTGAACATTCTGCGCCATATCTTCCGCTCTCGGCAGAACGATGTAAGTGTGGCCGTTTTTCCAGTTAAATGTCACTTCAGATTTGCTGTAAGACCAGGTCGGCGTTGAAAGAGAGGTCACCTGCAGCCACGACTCAGCGCCTATATCCCATCCTCCGCCGTTGAAATAACGCCATGTCCCCGAGGTAATATCTACAACCTGGATATACACTTTTTTATCGGCATTACTTATTCCGCTAAAACCATCAGCACAGGTGCCAGAAATTGCCGTCAGTTCGCTTACAAATTTTTGAGCGCCGGGGCTTGTCACTTTTGAAGTGGGCGCGGCGGAATCAACCGTAAACTGGATTTTGTGCGGTGTTTCTGTATTGCCCGTTTTGTCCATAGCCCGAACATACACCTCAAAACCCTGAAGGACTCCGTCAGGCCACGGGTTAGGAACGCCATTAAACCACCAGAAAGTGCCGTTTGACGAAAGTCCGCAGGTCAGCCACTTCTGGCCGGAGTTCCAACCAGGCGCCTGCCAGTAATCATTATTATCCAGCCGCCTTATTGTGACAGAAGAAGACTTAACCCCTGACGCGTCATCAGAGGAAGTTCCGTAAATACTTGCAAGTTTGTTATTGCTCTCGTTATAAGAAGAGCCGTCCTGCGGACGGACAAAAAATGTTTCAGGCGCCTGATAGTCAATCGCGAAATAATTGTTGTTCCTCGGAGTTGCGAAATTGTCCTCAATGTTGGGTGACGGCACTTTGTCCTGGGCTCTTGCGATCACCCTGTATCTTCTCCCAGACGTCCAGACGGTTGAGGAAACAATCTTTTCCCATGCGGGGGGAGAACCGCCAAGCATTGAGGCCGCGAGCCAAATCGGGTTTGTCCCAGTAAAACTTGAAGTTGAACTGCCGCCGTCCCACCAGTAGAGGTCGTTGGGGTCGGAATATGTCGTTCCCGTTGACTTCTGCAAGGCAATTTGAACGCTGTTAACTCCGGCAGGCCAGGTGCCGGATTCAGCGTCCGTTGCGGTGCCTTCAATCTTTGAATTTTCAACAAAAGTTATATCATAGCCCTTGTCATGGGCGGGCTTTGTAATATATGCCTTCGGTTTTACATTATCAAAGATGAAATATTTCACATCATCCGCCGTCTGAACATTGGGGTCATAATCGCAGGTGTCCGTCGCGCGGGATTTCACAATGTATCTTTCTCCCGATGTCCATGCTGAAGTGCCGCCGGTTATGTTGTATGTCCATGGAGGCCACGGACTTACATTTTCACCGCCCGACTGAATCCAGAACTCCGTTCCCGCCTGCCAACCAGTTGCGTTCCAGACAGAATCTGAATCATATTTTTTGATTGAAATCTGAGTAAAAGCAACCTTAATATCATCGGAAGAAGTTCCTGTTATCTGGGTAATGTCTCTATAATAAACCGTGTAAGGCGGAGGAGTTACGTTATCTTCTTTCACCGGCTTTGTAAGGCCGGATTGAGGCGGGACATTGTCAATCCAGAATGTCCTTGTGGAATAATTCAATTCAACATTCGCGGACGGCTCCGTAACATTGTCAATTGCCATGGAATTGATTGTGAAAGAAGACCCTGAGAGACCGCTCCAGGCAGTAGTGGAAACTGACATTTGCCATCCTGTGGTACCGGCGGCGCCATTCCAGGTTTCCGAACCCGACCACTCCTTCGTTGACTCTTTCCAGAAAAGACCGTCGGAATTTCTTCTGATTCTCGCCCTCACCTCCTTCACTCCCGCCGGATGAATTCCCGAAGCCGTATCGGAAGCGGCGCCGGTGCTTAAATCAAGGGCATTGTAACTGGCTCCTTCAAAAGGAACTTTTACGATTGAAGTTGAGGCGGTGTTGTCAAAATAGAAAGAAACCGTGTTAGCGGCAATAGGCTGCTCCGCGTTGGTTGCTCTGTCTATGGTTTTAACCGTCACCTCAAATTTGTGGCCGCTCCCATTCATCGTCCATGCGCTGTTATTGGCTATATCCACATCCTGATAAGTCCATACATCGGGGTCAGGGGCTTCATTATTGCTTGCCGTGAGCGGCAATTCAGCGCCCCAGTGCGCGACCGAACCTCTCCAGTAATTCACGGTATCCACATCTTTTATTATGACTTTCACCCCCGTAGGCGGTATTCCCGAAGGAGAAGCAAGCTCAGGGGCATCCTTCGCCGTGCCGCCGAGCTGTATCAGGCTTTTGTAATATTTCGTATCTATCGGAAGCGTCACACGCGAAGTCCCCGAAGACCAATCAATCTTAAATGTATGAGAACCGGACACAACAGACCAGTTTCCGGCGTTGTCTTTTCCCTTTGAAGCAATTTTGTATTCAACGCCATTGTCCCAGGCAAAAGTCCCGCCGCCTGTCCATGTCCACGAGGATTTATAAACGCCGCCCGCCGTCCATTCTTTTGACTTCGTCGCGGTATTCCACACTTCGCCGAGCGTGCCATCCTGCCATACATCGCCGGGGACATCCCAGTATTTATTATCTTCACGGAAAATTTTCACAACTGTTTCGTTTATAATACCCGGGGAAGTGTCGCTGGAATGCAGAATCAAAACGGTGTTTTTGTTGTTCAGAAAGCTGTTGTTCGCCGGCCACGCCACGCTTGCCCCGGGCAGTTTTGTGTCACAGATAAAAACCGCCGATGACTGTTCAATTTTATTATTCCCCGCGTTATCCACCGCTTGAGACCAGACGGCATATTTGACACCGTTCGCCCACGGCCATGACGAAACAGGAACGGTGTAATCCCATTCATCCGTTGTGGAATTATAGTTAACCGTAAGCCACTGCTGACCGTCAACCCCGGGATTCCTCCAGAAGGGAGACTCCGTCGGATCATACTGCCAGCCGTCGGAATATCTCTGTACTCTGACCTTAACCTGATAAATATCCGTACCAAGAGAAGGCCAGCCGGGATCAGAAGCTGTTCCCGAAAGAACAGCGGGGCTTCCGGCAGGATAGTAACCGTCGTCGACGGGCACCGCGACTCCGGATTCAGGGTCGGTTATATCATAAACAAATGTTTTGTATTCGCCGGAATTTTCATAAAGATTACCCGCTATATCATATGCCTTGCACCAGATTTTATAAGTGTGGCCGTCTGTCCATGTGCTTGTCGGATACGGCACAGTGTACGACCATGTGTCGGATGCGATAGCAAACCATGTTACCGAATTCGTCCACTCCGTAGCGGTCCAGTATGTGGCGCTGTATTCAAGGTCCTGAATTTTAAGATACACAAGCGAAATCCCGGAATTTTGTGCCGGCGCAATAGGATTGTCCAAAGCGGTACCTTTTACAACAGACGGAGCGGTGTTCAGATTTCCTGTGGGATTTGTGACAACGCCCGCGGGCAAACTACTGTCAAAAAGGAAAGTGTTTGACGAAATATTCAACTGAGCATTAGGAACCCTGTCGTAAATTTTCGGAGTTATTTTATATTCTCTGCCGGAGTTCCATGAGCCGCTGAAACTATAAGTCCATGAAGAAACAAAAACATTGGGATAAACCTTGTACCCGGAAGTCACTGTCCAGGACGAGCCCGTCCAATATTCATCATTGCCCCAGCCGGCGGCGGCGTTATTCAGCGCGATAATTTCAAGTTCAAGAGGATAATTAGCCCAGTCGTTTTGAACCGATGACCAGTCGTCATAACAGGTTCCGTCAATTTTACTTACCGCTTTTTGTTTAGTTCCTTTACCTGGATAAGTCGCCAGTGAAACAGGAACAACCGTATCATAAACAACATCAAAAGAATAAGGCGAACTTTCCACATTTACGGGCGTCGCGTTGTCCTGAGAAACTTTTGATTTGATTCTGTATTTATTCGCTGACTGCCACTCGGGCGCGATAAAATTCTTTGACCATACAACGCTTTCTAATTCTCCTGTGTCAAGCCAGAAATCCGAAAACTGCCAATCGCCGCCGTTCCAGTAGCCGGTTACAGGAAGAGTTAAATCTTTAACCTGCACCTTTACAGCGCCGTAGGGAACGCCTGAAACAGCGTCCGAGGCCGTGCCGCCTATTGTGTCAAGACCGCCGGAACCGACATAAGAGTCTGAAGGTGACGGCGCTGTTAAACCTGAATCAGGTTCGGTGTTGTCAAAAATAAAACTGCTTGTGGGAATAGCCGAAGTGGAACCCGCGCCGTCCCACGCCTTAACTTTCAGCTGATACTCGGTCGCGTTATTCCAACCGGGAACGCTCGTGTAAGTCCACGACGACGGCCATATTGAGGCGGAAGCCCACTTTTCGGATGTGTACCAGCCGCCCTGCCAGTA
>VMTI01000118.1 GCA_013791675.1 bacterium
ACTTTATCCCGGGGATTTCTCGAAAAGAAATCCCACGGGGCCGGAAATCTTTCAGATTTCTCGGGGCCTCGTGAGGAAGCCGAATATGATTATTTTATCGGCGGGGCGTTCAAGATTCAAAAAGTAGCCGCCGCGCTTGATTTTGTTTTGGGAACAGTGGATGCGCGCCGGATACCTGTGCCCGAATGGGTACGCGGCTCTGACGGAGGAAAATAGATGAAAATACTGATTGTGGACGATGATAAATGCGTAAGGGATGTGCTTACGCTTATTCTAAAGAAGGAAAATTTTACCGTGGATAACTCTCCCGACGGTTCTCAGGCCGTTGAGCGTATCAGGGAGAACGGCGGTTACAGGCTTATAATTACAGATGTCAATATGCCGGTGATGGACGGTTTCGCGTTCAGCCTTGAGGCGAAGAAGCTTTTGCCGAAGACGAAAATAATGGGGATGTCGGGCGGTTCTATTTCGTCGGTGGAAGCGAATAAGCATTTTGATTATTTCATAAAAAAACCCTTTGACGTTGAACAATTTGTTAATGCCGTCAACTGCGCGCTGAACGACAGCAAATCAAAAGCTTTGCCAAAACGAGAATTATTCTGCTCATGATTTCCTGTCTGATTTTAAGCAGGAAATATTTGTTGATGCTGAAAAATGTTTAATATTTTTTTGAACAAATGCGTTGTTTGTGCTACAATAAACATGATAAATGCTAAAGTCCAAAATTGTGTTTTATCAACTGCCGTGCAGGAGATATAAGATGGGTGCAGCTAAGAATAGTGATGTTATTTTGGTCGTGGAAGACGATAAGAATATAGCAAAATTATTGAAAGTTTCTCTTGGAATGAGCGGTTATCATTCTGTTTTCGTTAGAAATGGCGCGGATGGTATAAAAAAACTTCGCGCGGAGCGTATCAGTATGATTCTTCTGGATTTGGGACTTCCTGATATTAATGGCTGGGAAGTATTAAGATTTGTCAAAAATGACAATGAGCTTTTTAAGATTCCGATTATTGTTATTACGGGTGAGTATAAAAGAACGGTTGATTCGGTAAAAGCGCTGGATGAGGGCGCGGATGATTATATTATTAAACCTTTTAGTCCGCGCGTGCTGCTGTCAAGAATGAAAGCGATTCTAAGGAGATCGGGAAACGGTGATTCCCCAATCTCAAAAATTTTAAGCACCGAGAATAATGAATTAAGCCTGGATTTAGATCTGCGCATATTATCGCTTTTGCTGCCTTCAGGGGAGAAAAAGATTATAGATAAGCTGACGGTAAAAGAGTTTGATTTGCTTGTGTGTTTTTTGAAACATCAGCGGCGGGTTTTTTCAAGGCAGTATATTTTTGAACTGGTGTGGGATAGGGATTATTATGGAACAACGCGGACGATAGATAAGCATATAGGGAGGCTTCGCGCCAAATTGGGTGCTTACGGCAAGTTTATCAGGAGTGTGCCTGGGGTAGGGTATCAATTTGATACCGAGGGAGGGTCAAATGATTGGTAATGTTATTTTGGTTGTACTGTTAGTTGGTATTGCGGTGGCATTAGTTCAGGTAAGAAAAAAAAGGAAATCGCAGTAACCGGTATTACTCATAAGCGGGGAACATCTTCGGCTAAAAATGGTTATTGGCAGTCACTGGTGCGTGATGTGAGGAAGATATCCTTCAGGTTGAGGGGCGAAAGCCAATACGACCTGTTTGCAACATGGTTAAGGACATAGCGTTTCTAAGTTATTTAGCAGTGTGCGCTGCGACTGACGTTAAATACCGTAAAGTTTTTAATTTTGTAACTTTTCCAGCCATAATCTTAGGTGTGGGACTTAATTTTTTCTATTTTGGAACGTATGGGCTAAAAAACAGTCTCATTGGTTTGATTGCCGGATTTTTGGTTTTGTTTGTTTTTTTTCTTTTAGGCGGTGTCGGGCCCGGTGATTTCAAGTTTCTCGCGGGAGCGGGAGCTATAACGGGTTGGGAACCGGTGTTGTGGGGCTTTTTATACGGAGCAATCATTGCCGGGATTTATTCTCTGTGTTTAATTATTGTTAAAAAAAAATTCAAAGAAACATTAAAGAGAATAGGCGGTTTTTTTGTTTTTTTTCTTTACGGCAGGGAGGCGCCAGACGCTTCCCTTATAGGCGGCGGCGCTTTACCATATGCTTTTTTTCTTGCCGTAGGCTTAG
>VMTI01000208.1 GCA_013791675.1 bacterium
AAGGAATATATGCAATTCCATAAGGATATTTCTTCAGCAACCGCCAGCCGGGATTTATTGTTTGGGATCAAAAATAAGATATTGAAAAAATCTGGCTGCGCGTCACTTACGCGTTATAAATTTATTTAGGAAGTAATGGTGACGGGCGTTGACTTTCGTGACTTATTTCAAAACAAAAAGAAGGTGTCGGAGCTAATATAACAGAATTGATGCGCCGTGTCGCGCGGATGCTTTATATGTCAAATGTCAACCTGCCGGCAGGCAGGGATTAGGGTAAAGAAACGGTTTGCTTACAGAGGGAACATTTCATATAATCGCAATGCTATGAAAATATATAATGTACCTAAAGGAACAAGGGATATTGTCGGCGAGGAAGCCGGAAGATTTTCCCGCGTTTCGCGGATTTTTGAAGAAGCCGCGAGGCTCTACGGCTATGGCCTGATCAACACGCCTATTTTTGAAGACACCGCTCTTTTTGAACGGACCATAGGCGGGGGCAGTGACATCGTGCAGAAGCAGATGTACACTTTTCCGGATAAGGCCGGACGCTCCCTGACCCTGCGCCCCGAAGGCACGGCGGGAGTTGTCCGTGCGGCCATAGGCGGAGGCCTTCTGCGGCCGCTGCCCCGGAGGCTTTATTATTCGGGGCCGATGTTCCGCTATGAAAGACCTCAAAAAGACCGCAAACGGCAGTTTTTCCAGATGGGCGCCGAATACTTCGGAGACCAAACTTCTTTCGCCGATATAGAGATAATTTCTTTGTGCGCGTCGGCGCTTAATAAACTCGGCCTTGACTACGAATTGAAGATAAATTCCATCGGCTGTCCCGTGTGCAGGTCTGAGTACGAAAAGAAATTAAAGGCCTTCGCCGAAAAAAAGATTGACGGCCTCTGCGATGATTGCAGGGAGCGTCTCTGCGTTAATCCTCTCAGGATACTTGACTGCAAAGTTGAATCATGCGGAAAGATACTTTCCGGCGCGCCGGATGTGAGCGAAGCCCTGTGCCCGGACTGCGCCGATAATTTCACAGAGATCAGGCAGGGGCTGAATGACAGGCAAATCAGATTTACGCCGGATGTGAGGCTGGTCAGGGGCCTGGATTATTATAACGGCTGCGTCTTTGAGTTTTACGCCAAAGGCGCCAGGGATGCCATCGCCGCAGGCGGGCGTTATGACGGCCTTGTGAAACTGCTGGGCGGTGAAGATGTGCCGGCGGTGGGTTTCGCGATAGGCGTGGACAGGATCATGCCTCTCATAGATTTTACACCGGAGAAACCCGATTACATGATCGTTTCCGCCGGAGCGCCCGTGGACGGCCTTATAGCTTTCGCGGATGATATAAGAGGCACGGGGAAGGTTTGCGTGATCTCCGCGAAGCCGAAACTTAAAAACGCTTTGAAAGAGGCTTCGGCGGCATCTTTCCGTTTCGTCCTGATCATGGGAGAGGATGAAATAAAAAATATGACGGTGACTGTCCGCGACATGGTAAGCGGTGAACAGGAAACATTATCCAGAAAGGAGTTTTTAAAAAGATTATGATCTCAGAAAATTTGAAAGGCTTTAAATGTTTAAGGTGCGGAAAAGAATTTTCCTTGAAGCAGGCGCGTTACCAGTGCCCGGACTGCTCAGGGAATCTTGAGGCGGTTTACGATTACGCCCGCATAGGCCGAAAGGCTGACGCTGTGAAAAAATCTCTGGAAAAAGGCATATACAGGTATCTGCCATTTCTTCCCTTCGCTGATACAAAGCTGACGCCGCCTCTTCTGGTCGGCGGCACGCCCCTGGTGAAGAGCGACAGGCTTTCCTCAAAATGGGGCATTGAGCTTTTCTTCAAGGACGACACAAGGAATCCCTCGGCCTCGTTCAAGGACAGGGCCGGCGCCGTGGCGCTCACCGTGGCCCGCGAGGACGGGCTGGACAGGATATCCTGCGCTTCCACCGGGAACGCGGGCTCTTCTCTGGCGTGTCTTGCCGCGAGCGTGGGAATGGATTGCATTATTTTTGTTCCGGAAAAAGCCCCGCAGGCAAAGATAGCCCAGCTGCTCCTTTTCGGAGCGAAGGTTTTCGCCGTGCAGGGCACTTATGACGAGGCCTTTGACCTTTGCGCCTGTGTCTCGACGGAGATAGGCTGTTTCAACCGCAGCACGGGACTCAATCCCTGGACGAGGGAAGGCAAGAAAACGGTGTCTTTTGAGATCGCCGAGGATCTGGGATGGGAAGTGCCGGATTATGTTTTTGTCCCGGTCGGTGACGGCAACATAATAAGCGGTGTGTGGAAAGGCTTCCGCGAACTTTTCTATGCGGGTTTCACGCAGAGCATCCCGAAGATCGTGGCCGTGCAGTCAAAAAATTCGGATGCCGTCCACAAAACGCTTGAAAAATATAAAGGCAAAGATGTGTCGCCCGAAGAGATAGAGATGATACAGGTGAACGCCACAACGATCGCCGATTCCATCAGCGTGGATGTGCCGCGCGACGGCCTCGCCGCCGTGCGGGCCGTGCGTGAGACGGACGGCTTTTCGGTGGAGATAAGTGACGAGGCGATCCTCGAGGCCATAAAAGAGATATCCTCGAACACGGGGCTGTTCCCGGAGCCGGCGGGAGCCACAGCCTACGCCGGACTTAAAAAGGCCCTTGAAGACAGGAAGGTGAAATCGGGCAGCAGGATAGTCTGCCTTGTGACAGGCAGCGGGCTGAAAGACGTCGCATCCGCCCTCAAGGCGGCGGGCAAACCGATAAGCGTTTCAACGGATAAAGCTGAAACATTGAAGATCCTTTGCGGAAAGTGAGCGAGCCCATGGAAGAAAAAAATGTAAAAGAGGTAGCGCTGTCTCTCGGAAGCAATGTGGGCGATTCGTATCAGACGCTCCTGAGCAGCCTCAAGGACCTGAGCCGTTTCGTTGACGACATGAAGGTGTCAAGTTTTTACAGGACGGATCCGATGGATATGAAGTATCAGCCGGATTTTATCAATCTGGCGGTTGCCGGAAAAACGAGCATATCGCCGGATGCACTGCTCAAAAAAGTGAACAGCGTGGAGAAAAAATACGGCCGGGCCCGGGCGATAAAATACGGCCCCCGGACGCTGGATATAGACATAATCCTTTTCGGTTCCGAGATAGTGAAGAGGGATGATCTCGTCATTCCCCATCCTGAATTCCGCAAACGGCTTTTTGTGATAGAGCCTCTCGCCGAGATAGCGCCGGAGATGAAAGACCCTGTTGACGGAAAAGAGGTGCACGAGATACTGAAGGAAGCCCGCGCGCACTTCAGCGACAGGATCGAGAAATTGTGATAAGGGCCGTTTCGCCGAAAGACGCCGCGCGTATCTGCGATTTTAAGCGCCGGAAAGGAAAAACGCTGGGCCTTGTCCCGACGATGGGCGCACTGCACGAGGGGCATGTCAAACTCATCAGGGAATGCCGGAAGCAGTGCTCTTTTCTGGTTGTGAGCATATTCGTCAATCCCGCTCAGTTCGGCCCGGGAGAGGATCTCGCGAGTTATCCGGCGGATTTGAAAAAAGATATGAGGATCTGCCGCGAGAACGGCGTTGATATGGTTTTTACCCCGGGGGCTGCGGATATGTATCCGGCGGATTTTGAGACTTTCGTGGAACCGGGAAGACTTGCCGCGCATCTGTGCGGGCTCAAAAGGCCGGGCCATTTCCGGGGCGTGGCGACGGTGGTCCTGAAACTTTTTAATATTATAAGGCCGGACATAGCCGTGTTCGGGAAAAAGGACTATCAGCAGCTTGCGGTGATAAAAAAAATGGCGCGGGATCTGGATCTCACTCTGAAGATCAGGGGCGTTGAGACCGTCAGGACGAAGAGCGGCCTCGCCGTCAGCTCCAGAAACCGCTATCTTTCCGGCGGGGAACTTGAACGCGCGGCTCTTTTAAGAAAGTCCCTGCAAGAGGGGCGCCTCATGGCCTCGCGCGGTTCGTCGGCCGATGCCATCAAAAGAAAAATAAGGGCAATGCTCAAAGCCGCCGGCGGCAGAATAGATTATGTCTCTGTCTGCGACAGGGAATCGCTTGAGGATGTGAGGGAAGTGCGGGGAAAGGCCCTGATAGCTCTTGCCGTGAAGATCGGGCCCGCGCGGCTTATAGATAACATTGAGATAGAGGGGCCCGGCTCGGCGAAAAAATGAATATAGACGAGATCAAAAAAATAGCGGCGCTCGCCAGAATAGAAATCCCGGAGGAGCGCCTGGAAGATTTTGCCGGTGAATTCAACAAGATACTGGAATATTTTAAAAAACTTGACAGCGCTCCGACCGAAGGAGTTGAGCCTTTTCGTTTTGAAGAGGAAAATGTCTGGCGGAGCGATCTCCCGTCTTCTGACAGCGACGCCAGAGAAAGAATACTCAAGAATGCCCCGGAGAGGCAGGATGACTTTTTCAAGGTCAGGAAGGTTATAGAATGAGCGTAAAAGAAAATATCTCATCCTGCATAGTGAAGATAAAGAGCGACAGGACAAACAGCTTTATAGAAATTTTTGAGAAGAGGGCTCTCAGGAAAGCTGAAGGAATTGACAGCCGTCTTGCGTCGGGCGACAGGAATCTCCCTCTGGCGGGTGAGCCAGTGGCTATAAAAGACAATATGGTCATAAAGGGCGAGGCGGCCGGCTGCGCGTCCCGGATACTTGAGGGCTTTGTTTCGCCCTACGACGCTGAAGTTGTGACAAGACTGGAGAACGCCGGCGCTGTGATCGTGGGAAGAACGAATATGGACGAGTTCGCCATGGGCTCTTCAACAGAAACATCCGTCTTTGGCCCTACGAGAAATCCTGTTGATATGGAAAGAGTGCCGGGGGGTTCATCCGGCGGCTCCGCCGCGGCGGTCGCCTCGGGGCTGGTTCCTTATTCTCTGGGCTCCGATACGGGAGGCTCCATAAGACAGCCCGCGTCATTTTGCGGCATCTGCGGCATGAAGCCGACCTACGGGGCGGTGTCGCGTTACGGGCTGATAGCTTTTGCCTCGTCGCTGGACCAGATAGGGCCTTTCGCGAAGGATATGGACGGCATTGAAAAAATATTCAATATCATAGCCGGCAAGGATGAAAAAGATGAGACTTCCCGCGAGATAGAAAAACTTTCCGGGAAAAAAGGGAAACTTGTCTGCGGCATACCCAAAGAATTTTCAGGAAGCAGCCCTGGAGTGAAAGAGGTGTTTGATAAAGCGGTTAAGAAACTCAGCCGGGATTTTGAGATAATAGATGTTTCATTGCCCTCAACGGAATACGCGGTTTCGATATATTACATAATCGCGCCCTCGGAAGCGTCGTCCAACCTTTCCCGTTTTGACGGCATAAGATACGGTTTCAGAGCGGAATCAGAAGATCTCATAGACGGATATTTCAAAACAAGGGGGCAGGGTTTCGGCGATGAGGTCAAGAGAAGGATAATGCTGGGCGCTTTCGCGCTCTCGTCGGGTTATTACGACGCTTATTATATGAAAGCGCTCAAAATAAGGCGCCTCATAAAGAATGAGTTCGACAGCGCTTTTCAAAAAGCCGATGTCATAATCAGCCCCACCTCGCCGAGGACGGCTTTCAAACTGGGCGAAATAACGGATCCTCTTTCCCTCTATCTTCAGGATGCTTACACAATCCCGGCGAACATGGCGGGGCTGCCTGCCGTATCCATCCCCTGCGGAAAAGATCCCGCGGGCCTGCCGGTGGGTTTTCAGATAATGGCTCCGAGGGCAAGGGATATTTTCCTCATAGAAACGGCTAAACAAATTGAGGCGGTGTTTTCAAATGAGTGATTTTATAGTCAGCATAGGCCTTGAGGTGCATGTGCAGTTGAAGACCAAAACCAAAATGTTCTGCTCCTGCGCCGCCGATTCACAGGCCCCGCCCAATACCAATATCTGTCCCGTGTGCACAGGACAGCCGGGAGTCCTTCCTGTTAAAAATGAAGAAGCTGTTTTACTGGGTATCCGGGCCGGTCTTGCGCTTAATTGTAAAATTGAAAAATTTTCAGTTTTTGAAAGGAAAAATTATTTTTATCCCGATTTGCCCAAAGCTTATCAGATATCCCAATGTGAGCTTCCGCTGGCCAGCGGGGGATATATCGATGTTGGTGAAAAACGAATCAGACTGACAAGAGCGCATCTTGAGGAGGACGCGGGCAAACTTCTCCATTTTATAGGCAGTGAGCCTGTTGACGGCTCTCTTGTAGATTTGAACAGATGCGGCACGCCGCTCCTTGAGATCGTGTCCGAACCGGATATTGATTCGCCGCAGCTTGCTTTTGATTATCTTAAGACTTTGCGAAGGATAATGAGGTATGCCGGTGTTTCCGACTGCGACATGGAAGAGGGCTCTTTGCGATGCGACTGTAATATATCTATCCGTCGATCCGAGGACGAGCCGCTGGGTGTGAAAGCGGAAATAAAGAACATGAATTCTTTCAAGGAGCTGAAAGACGCATCTACTTACGAGATAGAAAGGCAGAAAAAACTCGTGGACGGCGGAGGGCAAGTCGTTCAGGAGACAAGGCTCTGGAATTCCTCCAAGGGAAAGACCTTTTCAATGCGTTCAAAAGAAGAGGCCGCGGATTACAGATATTTTCCGGATCCCGATTTGAAGCCCGTCTATGTCAGTGCCGGGATGCTTAAAAAAGAGAAGGAAGCTCTACCTTCTCTGCCGCTGGAAATGAAGAAGAAATTTATGAGCCGGGGACTGAGCGAATATCAGGCGGACATACTCACGGATGAAAAAGTGCTGGCTGACTATTTTGATGAAGTTATCGCAGGCGTTACTCCGGACGGGCAGGAAGAAGCGGCCAATATCGTGATAAGCTATCTTCTCGCGGAATTTGATCAGAGCGCGCTGTCTCTTGAAGAGTTGAAAAAAATAGTGCCGCCCGCCCATATATGCGAGCTGGTTAAATTAAGAAAAGAAGGGAAGATAAATAAGCAGGTTTTGAAAACGATTTTCCCGAAGATGGTTAAAGACGGTGCCTCACCCCGCGACCTTGCGGGTGATGTTGATATTGTCAGCGATGAGAGCGCGATCATCAAACTGGCGGAAGAAGCGGTCAAGGCCAACGCCTCGTCGTGGGAAGACTATAAATCGGGCAAGGAAAAAGCTTCGGGAAGGATCGTGGCCCATGTCATGAAAGAAAGCCGCGGCGCCGCGGATCCGGCAACGGTCATGAAAATACTGAAGCGCATGGCGGGGAAATGAAAAAAATACTTATAATAGAGGACAACGCGGATTCAAGGGAGATATTCCGCACAGTCCTGGAAATGGCGGATTATGAGGTGACGGAAGCCGTTGACGGCGAAGACGCCCTTAAAAAGATAGACGAATCGGAATATTCCGTGATCCTCGTTGACCTGTCACTGCCTAAAATATCGGGCTGGGATCTGATAGAGATAATAAAGGGCAAATACCCCTCGACGCCCCTGATAGCGGCCACTGCCCACGCGATGAGCGGCGACAGGGACAGGGCTCTGAAGGCCGGCTGCGATGATTATATATCAAAGCCGCTGAAACCCTCGGACCTTGTAAAGAAAGTCGGTAAATATACGGAACGATAGAGAAAGAGGCCGGCCTATTGCCGGCGCGGGAGGATAATATGTCAAAAATACTGATAGTTGAAGATGATCCGGATTCAAGGGAGATCCTGGGCGAACGCCTGAGGGCATACGGTTTTGATGTGGCGGAGGCGGTAAACGGATGGGAGGCCGTTGAAAAACTCAAAAAATATAAAGCCGATCTCATCATCATGGACATAATGATGCCGAAGCTTGACGGTTATACAGCCTGCAAGATCATAAGAGAAGATTCTAAAACCGCGAAAGTGCCGATAATTTTTTTGACGGCGAAAGAGCTCATCGGCGAGATAGAGAAGGCTTTTATCTGCGGCGGCGATGATTACGTCATTAAACCTGTGACATGGGAGCGCCTGCTGCCCAAGATCAAGAAATTCATCCCGTGATCAGGGCGGAGCGGGGTTTTGAGCGATGAAAATAAGAAATAAAATACTCATGTTTTTTTCGACAGTGGCGGCGGTGCCGCTCGTTTTTTTCATAGTACTGATGCTCGCGCAGCGCCGCTCGGCCGGTTATATCGAGAATTCCCTTTTCGCTTTAACAAACAGCGCATCTAAGATCACGGAACATTTTCTTCTCAACGCGCAGAAATCAGTGATGGCGCAGTCATACCTTCCTTCCAATCTGTTCCCCGGAGGGGATAACGCTTCGCGCCAGGCATATCTGAAAAGGATACACAGGAAATATAAGATATTCTCATCGGTGATGTTCACGGATATGTCGGGGAATGTCATCTCGCGCTATGGGGAGAATCCCCCGGATGAATTTAAGAATATCTTCCGGGCCCGCCGCATGGAGGACACCCCGCATGTCATCAAAACAGAGGGAGGTTCTTCTATAGCGCTGGTGTCAAAAACAAATAAAAACAATTATCTCGCCGCGCTGATCAATCCGGACTCACTGCTGAATATCCTCGAAAAAATCCTTCCGGTTGAGGGCGCGTCTTTTTATATACGCGATAACGCGGGCAAGACCCTTTTTTCCGATATCAGCGGGGATGAGAAAAACGCATCTCCGCTTGTAGCGGTCAGGTATTCCGACATTGATATTTATAAAAGGACGCTCAACAGGGGCGGCCGGAAGATCTTTGAGGTGATAATACCGATAGCGGGTTTTCCCGGCTGGAGGATATGTCTGAGCGCGCCGCACAAAGTTGTTTTCAAGAGCCTTCGCGACGCAAAATTTTTAGGGATATTTTTTTCCGTCGTGTCTTTTATGCTCGCCGGCTATCTGTCTTTTTATTTTTCAAGCAAAATATCGGCTCCGCTGGAGGAAATTTCAAAGAGCGCGGGAGAATTTGCGCAGGGAAATTTTTCATACCGCCCGCAGATCAGGACCGGCGATGAGATGGAAAACCTCGCGCTCCAGCTGAATAAAATGGCCGACAAGATCTCCGCAGCCCAGTCAGGGAGGGATGCAAAAATAAGATCGTCGTCACGCGACCTGGCAAACGCCTACAAGGAGATAGCCGTCAAAAACGAGAAGCTGGCGCGTTCGGATAAATACAAATCACAGTTTCTGGCGACGATGAGCCACGAGCTGCGCACGCCCATGAACGCCATAATAGGTTTTACGGATCTTCTCAAAGACGGTATATACGGCGTCCTCACGGCGAAACAGAAAGACATACTCTCAAAAGTGCAGCGCAATTCAAATCATCTGCTGAATCTCATAAACGACATCCTGGATCTGTCCAAAATAGAGGCCGGGCGGATAGACCTTATGCCGGAGAACTTCGATCTCAGGGAATTGATCAACACCGTTTCAGGCGAGATCGCATCCCCCGGGAAAGAGGTGGAATTCCGTTCATCCTGTCCGGAAGGCATTGTTCTCTATCAGGATATGATGAGGCTTAAGCAGGTGATATTCAATCTCCTTTCCAATGCCTTTAAATTCACGAAGAAAGGGCATGTTTCGCTTTCCTGTCAGACGGCCAATGAAATAGCTATCATTGAGGTGGAGGATACGGGGATAGGCATCAAAGAAGAAGATACGGGGAAGATATTTGACTCTTTCCAGCAGGCCGACGCTTCAATAACGCGCCAGTTCCAGGGAACGGGACTGGGCCTGAGTATTTCAAAAAAACTCATTGAGCTGATGGGCGGCTGGGTTGACATTAAAAGCGAATTCGGAAAAGGTTCTCTTTTTACCGTGCACATACCCTATAAATACGAAGAGAAGAAAGAATCATAATGAAAGTTTTTCATATTGATTCCGAGAAAACTTTTCGCGGCGGGCAGAGGCAGGTGCTCTATCTGCTGGAGGGCCTCAAAGAAAGAGGCGTGGAGAATTTTTTATTCTGCCCCGGGAAATCCCCTCTCTTTGAAAGAGCCGGCCATATCAGTAAGATCCCGGCGGCCATGCTTGGAGAATTCGATATTTTTTCCGCTTTCAAAATATCAAGACACATCAACAGGGAAGAACCGGATATAATCCATTGCCACAGCGCCCACGCTCTTTCGATCGGGTTAATCGCGAAAAAGCTGGCTTCTTTCAAGCCCGCGCTAATTGCCGCGCGCAGAGTGGATTTCCATATAAGATGTTTGAGAAAATATCTGAGCGCCGACAGAATTATAACGGTGTCAAAGGCGATACAAAAAATTTTAATATCAGACGGTGTGCCCGCGGATAAAATAGATGTTGTGTATTCGGGAATAAAAAAAGAGCAATTTGAAAATTTAAAGGGCGATTACCTTTACAAAGAATTAGGGTTAAACAAAAGCGATGTAATAGTCGGGAATATTGCCGCTTTGACCGAACAGAAAGACCACTTCACTTTTTTGAAGGCGGCGAAGATAGCATTGGGAAAAAATAAAAATATGAAATTTGTTATTGTCGGTGACGGGGGGCTTAGACGGAAACTTATGGATTTCAGCCGTAATAATGGCACGGGTGATAATGTTGTTTTTACGGGTTTTAGAAAAGATGCCCTGAATTTTTTAAAGATTTTTAACATTTTTGCGATGTCGTCAAAATGGGAAGGTCTGGGCACTTCCATTTTAGACGCGATGTCGTCGGGAGTTCCCGTGGTATCAACCTCTGCCGGAGGTATTAAAGAAATTATTGAAGACGGCGAAAACGGCTTATTAGCCGACCCCGGCGACGCGCCGGATCTGGCAGAAAAAATAATCAGGCTTGTCTCCGACGCGGGTTTGAGAAGGGCTTTGACGGATGAGGGCAGGAACATCGCCGAAAAATTCAGCTCCGAAAAAACCGCGGAAGGCACGCTTGCCGTTTACAGGAAGGTTTTAAATGGAAATTAAAGAGATACTGGTAATACAGATAAAGCAGATAGGCGACTGTATTCTGACGGAGCCGGTTTTCAGGGCGCTCAAAGAAAAATATCTCGGTTGCCGGACATCATTTGTCGTCTCGTCGGCCTTCTCGGGTATCTTTGAAAACAATCCCTATATTGACGAGGTCATATCATATAATTTCAAAAAGCCTTTTGCGGAGCTTATAAAAATAAGAAAGAAAAAATATGATGTCGTGATGGATTTCCTGGGCAATCCCAGAAGCCGCGGCCTCACTCTTTTCGCGAGGTCGCCTCTCAAGCTGGGTTTTACGAAAAAAGGAAGCGCTTTTTTCTACACAAAAACCGTGCCGGCCTCATCCGGCCCCGAATATGTCAGCGATACAAAATTCAGGATGCTAGCGGCGCTGGGAATATCCGCGTCGCCGAGGCCGATAAAGATCTATCTCACAGATGAGGAAAAGAAAATGTTCGCGGATTATTCCCGTGAAAAAGGCCGTGCCGGGCTTGTGGCCATATCTGCGACCAGCCGACGGCCGGCGCGCAGATGGACAAAAGAACATTTTGCCGAATTGGCTGATATCCTGATGCGTAGCCACGGCCTTATGCCTGTTTTTGTCTGGGGGCCCGGCGAGGAAGATTATGTGAAGTCCGTGATGGATATGATGAAAGAGAAGGCTCTCATGGCGCCGCCGACAAAATTACGGGAGCTTGCCTCATTGCTATATAATTGTAAGCTGCTTGTGAGCAACGATAACGGCGTCAGGCATCTGGCGGCGGCTGTGGGCACCCCCACACTTGTTATGACCGGCCCGACTTTCAGGGAGTGCTGGACGCCCAAAGAAAAAGAGCACCGCGCTTTACAGGCTGATGTGCCCTGTATCGCCTGCAGCCGCACGGAGTGCGACAGCATGATATGTATGAAAGATTTAAGGTCGGAAGAAGTGGTGAAGGAAGCTGCGGATATGCTGGCAATACATAAGTGCTAATTATTGCAGGTATTGACGCCCTCACCGAATTTTTATAATATTTCCGTAGATTGATAAAAATATCAAGGTGGGGAAATGAAATTTAGAGAATTTATTCAAATCTACAAAGATGCGGTCTTAATTGACGGAAGCACATTTTCTGTTTTTGATAAAGCGCAAAATTTACGGCGGCAGGTGAGCGATTGGCTCAAAAAAGGTTACCTGATCCAATTAAAAAAGGGGACATATATTTTCAGCGATGAGTATAGAAAAATCAATCCGTCTATTTCGTTTATTGCCAATTTTCTATATTCTCCTTCGTATTTGAGCCTGGAATATGCACTTTCTTTTTATGGGCTGATACCCGAGAAAGTAACCGTAATCACTTCCGTGAGCGCCAGAAAAACAAAAACTATTAAAAACCGGATGGGCAGGTTTGAGTATAATTCAATAAAGAAGGAATTGTTTTTCGGATTTAAAAAATCAGGAACTGACGGGCAGAATTTTTTTATCGCAGAACCTGAAAAAGCGCTTCTTGATTTTTTTTATTTGAGAACGGAATTCAAAGGTTCGGAGGCGGAGTTGAAATCGCTGCGGCTGCAGAATTCGGAGATTGTAGATCAGCAGCGGCTGGGTTTATACAGTTTGAAATATAACAAACGTGTGAGAAAAATCAGTAAAGCGTTAATTGAATTTATTAAAAGTGAGGAAAAATATAAAACTATATGAAAGACCACATTAAAGAAATCATAGATGCGAATTTTTCATGCGAAGAAAATAAAAACAGGATACGGGAATATATTCAGAAATATCTGCTTTACATTCTTTTCAAAAAAAAGATATACAAAGAACTGGTTTTTACCGGAGGCACGGCGCTAAGAATCATTCATAAAATTAAAAGATTTTCAGAAGATCTTGACTTTAGTTTGTCGGCAAAAAGCAGGGGGATAGATTTTGAGGATATGTTAAAAATCCTTAAAAAAGAATTGCAGTTATCAGGTTACAGCCCGGAAATAAAATACAGCGGCGATAAAACCGTCAAGAGCGCATTTTTTAAATTTCAGGGTCTTCTTTTTGATTGCGGAGTAAGCAGTCACAGCGATGAAAAAATTTCCGTGAAAATTGAAGTGGACACAAATCCTCCGGCGGGGGGTAAGGAGGAAGTGATTTTGTGCAATTCTGTTTTTATGTTTTATATTCTGCATTATGATTTGCCGTCGCTGTTTGCGGGCAAACTGCATGCCGTTTTTTTCAGGGAGTACACAAAAGGAAGGGATTGGTATGATTTGCTATGGTATTTGAACAAATATAATTTAACCCCCAACTTTGTCATGCTTAACAATGCGATAAAACAGACTTCAACAGAATATCCGGAGGTTAATGAAAAAAACTGGAAATCAGAATTGAGGAAAGTCATAGAATCGGCGGATATAAAAAAAGCGAGAAATGATGTCCGCCGGTTTTTGGATGACCCTGCTGAAATAGAGTTTTTGACCAAAGAAAACTTATACAAAGCGCTAAAAAAAAGTTAAAATCCCCTAATGCTTTAGAGAACGTAAATTAGGGGAAAGAATAAGGAGGGGTAAGAAATGAAAAAGAAATTCGGTGAATTTGTGAGTGAGCTCGCGATGACGAACATACAGTTGTGGCACGAGGAAGACAAGGCCAGGGTTAAAGATGACGCGCCCGTGGCCGCCGCCAAACGCGCCGTTGATAAGCTCAACCAGAAGAGGAACGATCTCATAGAAAAGATAGACGAGATGGCGATGGCCCTCAGAAAAGGGGGCAAAAATGGCTGAGACACTGGGCACTCTCGCGGATAAGATAGCTATCTTCGAGCTCAAGAGGTTTCATATGGCCGAGCAGCTTGAGCGCGCTGACGCCTCAGCCGAACACCAAAAAAGCTGCCGCGAAAAACTGAAGATCCTGACCGAACAGCGGGATGATCTCGCGGAAGAACTCAGCGGGCTCTATGACGATATCGCTTCCGGCAGAAAGAAGATAAAACTTTACCGCCAGTTCAAGATGTATAACGACCCCAAATATAATATAAAAAAATGAGTCCGGGAATATCCGTTATTGTCGCCGCCTATAACAGGGCCGAACTCTTCAGGCTCTGCCTGGAAGCCCTCGCCGGCCAGACTTCCAGTGATTTTGAACTCATCATCGCCGATGACGGCAGCGGCCCGGAAATAAAAAAAATAGCGGATTCGTTCCGCGGCAGGATGAATATAAAGCATGTGTGGCAGGCGGATGACGGTTTCAGGAAAACCCTGGCGATAAACAAAGCCGTCAAAATATCATCGGGAGACAAATTATATTTTTTTGACGCGGACACTATTGCCCACCCCGATTACATCAGCAGGTCGAAAGAGTATATATGCGAAGGGCAATACATGGTCACACGCTCGGTGCTTTTGTCCGAGAAGATAGCCGCTCATATCCTGAAAAACGGATTTTCCGCGAAGGATATCTTTAGCGGTTCCGTCAAATGGAGGATAAGAAAAGACGGTTTTTTTGCCAAGACCCGGTACTGCACTTACGGTTTTCTGCTCCCCCGGTTCTTATCGGCCATTACACAGTCATTCAAGAAAAATTCAAACATGTCCGGAAGATGCTGGGGTGTTCACAGAAAAGATTACGAAAGGGTCAACGGCTACAACAATGATTTTAGAGGCGCCTACTGTGAGGATTCCGAGCTGGATACCAGGCTCGCAAACGCCGGTATCAAGAGAAGGCTTGCCACGAATGAGGCCGTAAGCCTTCATTTCCCTCACGGGAAAAGCGCGTATTCCGGCGATAACGCCGCGCGGCTGGAAGAGGTTCTCCGCTCGGGAGCGCTGATATGCGCCAACGGCCTGGATCAGATCAGAATAGAGGACATCGCGGTGCTGAAATGAATATAGCCGTCCTTGATTTTGAAAGATGGGACAGTGGTATCACTTCCTACGCTCTGGCAGCGGCAGAAGGGCTGAAAAATAAAGGGCACAAAATCATTTTTGTGGGGCTCGAGGGAAAGCCGCCCGCCGACTCGGCGGAAAAGCGCGGCGTCAAAACTGCCTGGTTCTCATCCGCCGCCTCGATCTTTGACCTGATGAAACTTATAAGCGCAGAGGGGATAGAGTGCCTTAATCCGCACGACGGGAGATCGCATATGCTCTGCGCCATGGCCAAAATATTAACAAAAGCCCGCCCGCGCCTCGTCAGGACCTACGCGGACGCGAGGCCTGTCGGGAAACATGGCTATTTGTGGAATACAACAGACGCTTTTATAGCGGCTGCGGAATTCATAAAAGACGATTTTGTGAACAAAGGTTTACCTCCCGGAAAAATAAATGTGGTGCGTCAGGGCATGGATATGAATTTTACCGACAGCGCCGTTCCCGCCAAGCTCGCCGGAAAACACAATGTGAGCATTGTGGGCCGCCTGGATCCGGTCAAAGGCCATGAAACTTTTATAAAGGCCGCCGCGATCGTCGCGATGAGTTTTCCGGATGTTTTTTTCTATGTGATAGGCGGAGAAAAAAATGTTAAAATAAATCAGCTTAAAGCGTTTGCGGAAAAGCACGCCGTCGGAAATATTGTGTTCACGGGTTTTGCGGATGATGCGGGATCTTATATGAGAGCGAGCGATATAGGCGTTATAGCCTCTTCCGGCTCCGAAGCTGTTTCGCGCGTTGCCGCGGAATGGATGGCTTGCGGAAAGCCTCTTGTGGCCACAACGGCCGGATGTTTGAGTGAACTGGTGGAAGACGGCGTCAGCGGCCTGATCGTCGCCCCGGATGATCCCGCGGCAATGGCGGTGGCAATTGAACGCCTGCTCAAAGACGACTCCGCGCGCATATCAATGGGCAGGGCGGCGGCGGAGAGGGCGGAAGACATGTTTGATCCCGTGAAATTCGCGGAAAGCACGGAAAAGATATTGAAAGGAGATTTATGAAAGTCAGCGTTATTGTGATCGCGCTAAATGAGGAAGCCAGGATAGCCGGCTGTCTTGAAAGCATCAGGTGGGCGGATGAGATAATTGTCGTCGACACCGGAAGTTCCGACGGTACCGTTGATATTTGTAAAAAATACACGGATAAAATATCTCAGTCGGAATGGCTGGGTTTCGGGCCGCTCAAGGATTTTGCCGTTTCAAAAACTTCCAATGAATGGGTATTGAATATTGACGCGGACGAAAGGGTTTCGGATGAGCTGAGGGATGAGATCCTCGCGTTGTCTTCCAATCCCGCCATTGCCGCGTATAATATACCTTTTCACAATTTTTTTATGAACCGCCGTTTGCGTTTCGGGGGACTTGGCGGTGAAAAGCATATACGGTTATTCAACAAAAATACCGCGGGGTTCGGCGCTGAAGCCGTGCACGAGTCTGTGGCGGTAAGAGGCAGAACAGGGAAACTCAAAGGACACATAGAGCACCGGAGTTACAGGGACCTGTCCGCCTATTTTCAAAAATTCAATCTTTACACTTCAATGATCGCGCGCGAGAAATTTCAAAAAGGAAAGAAATTTCCTGTCAGCGCTTTTTTCAGAATACCGTACGAGTTCGGAGTAAGGTATTTTTTCAAACTGGGCTTTCTGGACGGCGTGGCGGGTTTTATCTATGCATCTATTTCGGCTTTTTACGCCGGAGTCAAATATTTCAAGCTTTACGAACTGACGACGGGCTTAAAAGAATGATTTATTTTTTAGCGGCTATCCTCGCTCTGGCTTTTTCGGCGAGATGGAACTGGTGGAGAAAAAAAACAGAGGGTGTGTCCATACTTATGTACCACAAGATAGGGACTCCACCCGCCGGCTCAAAACTCAAAAAATTATGGGTGAGCGGGGCGAAATTCGACAAACAGATGTCATATCTCAAAAGAGGCGGTTATGAAGTTGTCACATTCAAGGACATTGCCGGAGGAACGGTCAAAGACGGAAGAAAAAAAGTGATAATAACCTTCGACGACGGTTACAGGAACAATTACACGGAGGCTTTCCGCATACTTAAAAAATACGGTTTCAGGGCGGTTTTTTATGTGGTGAGCTCTACGATAGGCAAAAAGAATCTATGGCATGACGCCGATGTTGAAGAACCCCTTGAGATGATGGCCCCGGAGGAAATAAGGAAAATGGCATCCGCGGGCATGGAAATAGGGGGCCACACCGTTTCGCACAAAAATCTTGACCGTATTGATGATGCCGAAGCGGAAAGGGAGATCTCAGAAAATAAAGATGATCTGGAAAAATTGACGGGTGAGAAAATGCTCAGTTTTTCCTATCCTTACGGCGGATACAACGCCAATGTGAAAAAAATCGCGGAGATAGCGGGATACCGCTATGCCGTGGTAATAAAACAGGGGAAGAACGCTTTTCCCTTTGCCGATAATTTCGCGCTGAAACGGCTGCTTGTCAGGAGCGAAGAGACTATTTTTGATTTTTATCTGAATCTTTCGCGCGGGAGGAACAGATTGTGAGCGCTGTTAACGCGCGGCCCGGCGTTTCGGTCGTCGTGAATGTTTACAAACAGGCCAAATTTTTCAGGTTGTGCCTTCAGAGCCTGGTCGATCAGACAGATAAAGATTTTGAGGTGATAGTCGCCGATGACGGCAGCGGCAAAGAGGTGGAAGATGTTGTAGCGGAGTTCAGGGATTCGTTGAGGATAACGCATCTCTGGCAGGAGGACAGGGGTTTCAGGAAGGCCCTTGCCCTTAACAAGGCGGCGAAGACGGCGTCGGGCGAAAAGTTGTTTTTTATTGACGGCGACATACTTGTCCACCCGAAGGGTGTGGCGGTCGTGAACAAAGAACTCCGGCAGGGCCGGTACATAACATCGCGTGTTGTGAGAATATCCCAAAAACTGAGAGACAGGATAATAGGCGGCAACTACACATCACGAAAAATATTTTCTTTTCCATTTTTTGCGGCACTGACGATAGATTGGCTCTTCGGCAAAACCCGTTTCCTTGAATACGGGATCATGCTCTCTCCCGTGCCCGCGTCTTTTTTTCAGAGCTTGAAGAAAAGCAGGCAGGTTTTCGGCGGCTGCTGGGCCATTTACAAATCCGATTTTGAGCTTGTGAACGGCTATGACAATTCCTATATCGGTTACGGCCACGAGGATTTTGACATAGGCTGGCGCCTGCACTGGGCCGGCGTGACGGCGAAGCTCGTCACCAACCGCCTTGTGATGCTGCATCTGTATCACGGTAAAAGGCAGGAAAACCTTGAAAACAAGGAGAAGAAAAAGCTCGCCGAACGAGATAAAAAGACCCGTTGCGAAAAAGGCCTCGCCGAAACGGATGACATAATATTGAAATGAGGGTGAGACACATCCTGAAAAACATCAGAAAAAATATAAAAGACTTCCTTCGGCATCCGATAGCGTCTCTGGGTGGCAAAAGATACTGTTCATTTCCTCCCGTGTTGAGTTTCGATCTACGCAGCGATGATTTTAAGAAGGCCCTGCTGTTTTTTCTGGACAAGTTGAGAAAAGGAGAACACTTCGCTTTTTCAAGATGGGGTGACGGTGAGATGGCGATCTTAAAGGGTGACGCGATAGACATACTTAAAAAAGAGCACGGTGAATTTAAATATGATCCCTGCGATGAGAGCGATGAGTTTTATAGAACTAAAATGACCGAAGCGTTCACCTTCAAATCGGCGAATTATTTTGTGGGCATAGGATGCCCCTGCTGTGTCGGCCCGGACGCTTTTGAATGGATGAAACAAAGTTCGCGACAGGACGAAGCGCATCTGGCCTGGGCGAATCTGTTTGTGAATGCCAACTATGAGTATTTCCAAAAAAACTTTATTAACGGCGTATTCGCAGAAAGGAAAGTTGTTTTAGTGTGCAATGACAAGGCGGTTCCCGAAAAACTGCCTTTTATAAGTGAAAAAATCTTCAGGGTGTCGCGCAACTCGTGGAAGGAAGACTATGCTCTGATAGACAAGATAGGCCGGTGGATAGAAGAGAACAAAATAAAGGGCAGGGTATTTCTTTTCTGCGCGGGGCCGTTGAGTAATATGCTCGTTCATCAGCTGTATTCAAAGAACCCTGAAAATACTTATATTGACGCGGGGAGCGTTCTGGACCCTTTCATGGGCCTGGGCGCGACACGGGATTATCTGCGCGGGGGTTTTACCGCGCGCAAGATCTGCACATGGGACGCGGAATTGCAGAAAAAGAAAATATTCTTCTGCTACGGGCCAGCGTACGGCAGGAAAAATATGCTCAAAGAGACGGTCAAATATAACGCCATGTATTTCCCTCAGGCAAAAATAAAAATTGTCGCCAATGACCGCGCTGTCGGAAGGATGAAGATAAGGGGAGTGGATGTTGAAATCGACAAGTTCGCCAGGGAACGCGACCCCCGGTTCAGTTCTTTGAACGCTTTGATGCTGTCACTGCGAATGGCTGTCGCTGAAGGCGATGGCGACTTTATCATTTTCACTCATGAAGATTACCGGATACAGGACATAAGTCTCTTGAGCAAAGCTCTTATGAAAATTGAAGAAGGCTATGATATGGTTTTTCAGGAAAGCGGTGATGTTAAGGCAGAAGATCGTTTGGATTTTGATGTTTTAATTATCAGTTTTAGCGCCGCCTCAAAGATCTTTTCAAGTTTGGCAACAGTAAAACCCGCAACAGGCGAACATATCGAAGATTATTTTACAGGACTCGTGAAAAAGAACATTGCTGACGATAAAATTTTTTCCATTGAGCGCCGTTCGGTACCGGGTAAATCCGATGAGCTTGGCTTTTACCGTATCCCGCCGCAAAAATAGAAACCGGTTCCCGGTGCGGAAAATAAAGAATTAATATAGTAGCTCAGGTAGATTATTTTGACATCAGGGAGAGGATCTCGTCGTCCCTGTCGTCCCAGTTGTAGTCTTTTTCAATTTTTTTTCTGGCGTTATAAGATTGTTCTTCTATCTGGGAAGGTTTGTTTATATAGTCTTCAAGGATTCCTGCCAGGTGAGAGGTGTCGATGATAGCTTTTGTGAATGCCGTCCTCCGCCCCTTTTTTAGTTTTTTTACTTTTATCAGCCGGCCCTCCACTCCATCGTCCAGCCATTCATTCATCGTCGGAAAATCAGTGGTGACAACAGGCATTCCCGAAGCCATCGCTTCGGTTATCGTCAGCCCCACGCCTTCCTGCCAGGTGGGATAAACATAGACGTCCCCTGTATTAAAAAGGCCGCCCTTTGTGTTGTCGGCGGTTTTAAAGCTGAATTCGCAGGAAGTGTTTTTTTTAAAATATTTGATGAATTCCGGGTTTATCATTTCCCGCGCTTCTTCCTGGGCGGTGGCGGTAAAAACAAAATCAAGTTTTCGCGGAGCTAAAATCCTGCGCAAAAAGCCGCCTTTCATTTTTTCAAGAGTTCCGGGTATGAATTGATAGCCCTTCCTACGGCTGCCGTAACCGACATTAGTGTAAAATCTGACTTTGTTTCCGGCTTTACGCGGTATGAATTTAAAATTATCGAGTATGACGCCCCAGCGTATAAGAACGGTATTGTCTATTCCCGCCTCCCTGAGCCAGTGAAAGTTCCTTTCCGTGTGGGCGAGACTTAAATCGTAAATGCCGTTCATCTTTTCTATCATGCCGGTGAGGAACCAGTCGGGATAGTTTATCAGTTTGATGCCTTTTTTATGGAGCTGGCCGCTTTCCTCTTTCATCCCGCTTTTTCCGTAAATGTTCTGATCCTGAAAAAGAAGGATTTCCGGCTTAAAATCCTCAACCCAGCCCCAGAACAGCGGGTGGTCTATATCCATACTTTCGGGGCCCTCAACTATTTTTTCGCCATGCCAGCGCAGGGGCGTCAACCAGGGGTTGCCTCTGGAAAATATGCTGTAGTTTATCTGGTCGGGGTGTTTGTCAAAGCTGTGAACCCAGTTCCGGGCGATGTGCCCCATCCCGCATTCCGCCCAGGCGGTTACAATACCCACGCGTACGGGTTTCATAAAAGATAGCGGCAAGAAATATCTGTTTTTTTATCCGGCATTTTTTGCTTCTGCATCGTCCCGGCGCCGGTACTATTTAAATGAACAGTAAGAGAATCTGCCAAGTTCATCCAGTGTATATTTTCTTAGGGATAGGCATTTGAATCCGTGTTCTTTCATTATCGTTTTTGCCGTTTTCTCATAATCAGCTTTGTGC
Source organism: bacterium (assembly GCA_013791675.1). Lineage (GTDB taxonomy): Bacteria > CG03 > CG03 > CG03 > CG03 > CG03. Next base: position 20,935 of record VMTI01000208.1, read on the forward strand.
ATATCATCAAGAACAATAATTCCGGTCTCTTTCACATGATCCATCGTGAAACCCAGCATATTTGTCCTTATCTGCATATTTCCCATATCATGAAAAATAATATCGAATTTTTCCGTCCCTATTCGCCCGATATCATCCAAAGTCAGCATGTTATCAGATTGTATTTTATTTTTTTCTAAATATTCAGCGGTTTTTTTAAGCCAGAGTGCGTCATCATCCACCGAGAATACCTTTGTACCCAGATTATTTTTCCTGGAGAAATATCTGAAGACGAAAGAACTGAAGCCGCTGCCCAGATCGATAACAGAGGCGGGTTTAAGGAAATCACATAAGATCAAATTAAAAACAGAGATCTCGATTGAAGCCGCCATAAACGCCGCTGAAGTCCCCTTGGTGTAGTCGTTATAGTATGGCTCGAGTTCCTTTTTTGCAGTCGCATAAAATTTTGGATAATCTCTGAGAAACTCAAATTTTTTTTCCAGCAAACGGCTGTCTTTTGCCGCCTGAAAATTTCTTTTTAGCTTTTTTACAAGTTTTCTTTCCGCGAATTTTTTCATGTTTCCTCCCTGCTTTCGCAGTGTAGCAAATCTATCTGGTATTTTCCATTTCCGCGTCGATCATAATTCCTATCATTTTATCGAAGCTGGTCGGCGGTTTCCAGCCGATTTTTTGCCCTATCTTTTTTATATCACCCTGCAGATTATTTTTTTTTGTTTTCTGTATCAACGAAGGGTCTTCCTCCACATATTTTTTCCAGTTTAGGTCAAGTTTTCCGAAAGCGATTTCAACGAATTGTTTAATCGTTCTACTCCCGCCGCTCGCGATTATAAAATCTTCCGGCACGGGCTGCTGAAGGATTAGATACATGGCCTCCACGTAATCGGGAGCATAGCCCCAATCAACTTTCGCATTTATATCACCGAGGATTAATTTCCCGGACATATTCTTTTTTATCGCCACGGCTGCTTTGATAATTTTTTGAGACACAAAGTTTTTAGCTCTGCGCGGGGATTCGTGATTGTATAGGATCCCCGCGCTTGCGAACAGGGAGTGTTTGTTGCGATAGTACCTGCAGGCGCTGACTCCCGCTGTTTTGGAAATGCCGTAAACACAGGAAGGGTTAAAAGGAGTCTGTTCGTCCTGCGTGTTTTTATCGGGATTACCGAACATGTGAGATGAACCCGCACAAAATAAACGTGAAAGCTTTGAGTATTTTGCCATAGCGTCAAGAAAATTAATCAGCGAAAAAACGTTTATCAAATAACTTTTGCTGAACAGTTCTATATCGTTATATCCAATTTCCTCGGATGAGTGATGGAAAGCGGCAAGATAGTAAATTTCATCGGGTTTATATTTTTTCACGAGTCTATAGACCTGTTCGGTTTGTGTGATGTCCACGGCTTCAACCGGTTCAGAGAAAGTGTGACGGATTTTGTCTTTATCTAAACCGATAACGCTGTATTCCTCGGCTTGAAGTTTCTCGAAAAGATATGAGCCGTCCTGTCCCTCGGCCCCGACTATCAGGGCTGTTTTTCTCATCTAAACGACCTCTATTTCAGGAAGAGGAAAAATGAATTTCCCGCCTTCGGCGAGATATTCTTTTTCGCGGAAAAGTATATTTTCTTTAAAATGCCACGGCAGAACGAGTAAATAGTCAGGTTTCATTTTTTTGGCCTCGGATTCCGAGATAATAGGAATATTGGTTCCGGGGGTATAGCACCCGAACTTGTCTTTGTTCACTTCGGCTATAAATGGGATGTCATCAGGGGTTAATCCGCAATATTGTAAAACAACATTCCCTTTTGTTGAGGCCCCGTAGCCGAGTATTTTCTTATTCTTTTTTTTCAGACTGCCGATAAATTCCAATAGTTCGGTTTTATGCTTTTTGACGCGTTTTTCAAAGTCTTTATAAGGCGCCAATGTGTGCAGCTCCCTTTTGCGTTCTGTCTCCAGCAGCTCGGTGATTTGTCCGGCGTTGTCTTTGTAAGGGGCGTTTTTTTTGCAAACCATAACTGAAAAGCTGCCGCCGTTAATATTATTGATCTCAATATCAAGAATACGGAACCCTATTTTATCGCACATCCACTTTATCTGTTTGATGCCGTAATATTCAAGATGTTCGTGGCAGACAGTGTCGTATGCGTTGGCGTCGAGCATAGATAATAAATAACTCTGTTCAAAAACCCAGACTCCCTGCTCATCAAGGGAGTTATAGATGTCCTGCACAAAATCCAAGGGCGACGCCAGGTCGTAAAACATAGCTATTGAAGTTATGATCTTAGCTTTTTTATCCCCGAATATTTTCTTAAAGGTCGCCGCTGAAAAAAAATCAGGGACCAGCTTAATATATGAAGGATAATAGTCTTTGAATTTCTTGCCTGTCGGGTCCATACCTATCAGGTCTATGTTGTAGTGAGGGTAGGCCTGAAGGAGCGTGCTGTCGTTGCTGCCTATATCCAGCACAACATCACCGTCCGACAGCTTCACTTTTTTCAGTATGTTCTGCACCTTCTGCTGCAGGTGCCGCACCATTGACTGATTCAGACCCGATCTGTAACCGTAGTTCTCGCCGTACATTTCTTCGGAGTCATAGCTGTGGCGCAGCTGTACCAGTCCGCAGGCCTCTCCCCGCCCGTCGTCCATGCATTTTACAAGTTCCAGCGGCCCTGATGTGAGATCATATTTGTTATTCGGCGGGAAAATACCCGTCAGATACTGATTGCCAAGATCGAGAATGGTGGCCAGATTGGCGTTGCCGCATATTCTGCATTTTTTTATTTCTTTATACATAATCCCCTCCAAAAAAGTATATTATCATTATTTTTTTCGATAGGCAAATGCGTGCGACGTTGTTTACTACTTTAATGTCGATTTAACTATTCATTTCAAGAGATAAAGCGGGAATTGTTGGTCTGCTGCAAAGTTAGACCAATAGGCCATAAACCAATGTCGAATGTTTGTCGCGATATTTAAAAAATAGTATACTACAATTTTGAGGAAATAGATGTTTTATGGGGATTTAAGAAATTATCCTGCAAGGATGATTATGTTTTTCAGTTTGGCTAAGTTAATTTTGTTGTTTTCCAAGCCATATTAAGATAGGGGGAAGAAATGAGAACAGTTATGTTCGTCAACCATAAAGAAAAAAATTGCGGGGTATACCAGTATGGTCGCATTATTGGCGATATTCTCACGAAATCTCAAAAATATCAGTTTGTTTATGCAGAATGCTCGAATAATGATGATTTAAAAGCTAAAATTCAAAAATATTATCCGCAAGCAATTATTTATAATTATCATCCTTCGACGTTGGGATGGTTATCTAAGGTAACTAAAACAATAAATATTCCTCAAATAGGTATGATACATGAAATTACGCAAGACGTTGCAGATAGGGCGGATAAAACTTTATTTGACTATCATATAGCGCCAGACCCCACTTTGCTTTTGAGAAATCCAATTGTATTCAAAACAGGCCGCCCGATACCACAGTATGACAATAATGTTTTACCGCCTACAAATTTGACTATTGGATCTTTTGGTTTCGGGCATAAAACGAAGGGTTTTCATAAAATCGTTGAACTTGTACAGCAAGAATTTGACTTAGCATTGATTAGATTACAGATTACAACGCCTCATGGAAATTCAATTAGTGGAGAACAAGAGTATGAACGTATTGTGAATGAATGTAAGAGCAAGATATACAAAAAAGGGATAACTATAGAAACGAGTAATGAATTTTTAGAACCACAGGGGTTACTGGATTTTTTAGCAGGGAATACCGTGAATGTTTTTTTATATGATGACCAGCAAAATCGGGGCTTATCAAGTGTTATAGATTATGCTCTTGCTGTGAGAAGAACTATAGCAATTTCAAACAGCAGTATGTTTAGGCATCTTTTTCCAGCGAATCCTTCAATTTGTATTTCACACAACTCGCTCTCAAATATTATTGCAAATGGAATAGAGCCACTTAAAAAATATTATAGTGAATGGTCAAATGCTAACTTGATATGGGAATATGAAAGGATTGTAGATACCGTGTCCAGAGATTTTATCCCTGTAAAACGGAGAAAACTAAATATATTTGAAAGGGTAATAAATAAGCACTATAAGGCACGTTTTGGGAAACGATTAATTAAAGTACCGAAATATGCATATAAAGTCAGCTGGAATGCTACAAGCACATACCATGCGATTGAATTTAATAATCAAAGTGGCAAAATGTTGCAACAATATATGCCGGTAAAAGGAATTAATAATTTCAATATTATTCTAGATGATGTTGCTAGACGAACATATGACGTGGCAGTTCGGCTACTAGGAGAATTATGCCCGGATCTAATTAAACGAAAAATGCCCCGCGCAAATATTCAGCAGGGGTTTGTTTTAGATACTGTTTATCGTTTTGCAAAGGAATTGCATAACCCAAAAATTTTATGTGTAGGCTGTTACGAGGATACGGCTGCCTATGCTCTTGCAAAGTTGGGGATTAATTTTGACGCAATTGACCCCATGATTAACTTTAATTTACAAGATTTTTTAGATAGACCGACAACTCTTAAGGGGCATTACGATATTATTTTTTCTACATCTGTCATTGAGCATGTGGATGATGATGAGCAGTTTGTTAAGGATATAGCGGTATTATTAAATTCAAATGGAGTTGCGGTGTTGACATGTGATTTCCAGGATACTTATAAATTGGGAGATGAGATACCCGAAGTCTGCGAGCGTTTTTATACAAAATATGACTTAGAGAATAGGTTGATGAATGTTATGCCGTACTGTAAATTGATTGGAAAACCAAATTGGGATTGTGATAACTATGATTTTGTCTTTGATAAATATCGCTATACTTTTGCTACGTTTGTATTTAGAAAAGCAATGTGATTTTACATGATAATTGTTTGTGAACCCGAATGCAGAGGAACCGCCCACGAGAAGATCAACAGCGCTTTTCTTTACGGGGTGAGTCTGGCTTATCCGGAAGAGAAAATTGTCTTCTTTGCGGAAGAAAATCATATCGCGGCCATGAAAGATAATTTTACGCGTGATAAAATCAGCTTAAAAAACATAGAATACAGACACTTCTTATTGCCGGAACCCCCGTATGAGCGGATTGCCGCGTATTTTCAATATTATTCGCTGTTAAAAAGGATTTTTGGTTATGCCGGAGATTCCGGCTGTTGTAAAATGTTCTTTCTTTCCGCTAATTCAAATAACCTTTATTGCATAAAAAAAATATTGACCCGTTACCATCAGGATATAAAGTGCGGGGTCGTGATGCATGGTATTGTAGAGACAATAAAGATTAAACCCAAATTTACCGATAGATTGAAAATATGGCCTTACATCATGTGGTTTAAAAACGCGCTGGAGTATCGGAGCGATCTTGCTGTGAATTATCTTATGCTGTCAAAGAGGGCGTACGCGAATCTGGCGGCATATATAGACGGGAATCTTTACCGGAAGTTCTTCTATATGGATATTCCCTACATTTTTGATCAGGAGTATGTGAAAGAACTTGATCCGAAACGGCTGATTGTTGCCACCATCGGACACGGCAATCCAAACAGATTGATCGATTTTGTAAATCTTTTAAGGAACAAGTTGGGCGGTTTGGCCGAAAAAAACTTTGAGATAAGGGTTATAAGCGACAGCACGAAAAGGATAGAAAAAAAACTGAAAGATGAGACGGCCGTCAATTGCGTGTCTCCCAGGAAGAGGCTCACAAGAGATGAGATGGATTTTCATTCAAAGGACGTGGATTATTTCCTTTTTTTGTATGACCGGGACAGTTATGAACTGACTTCTTCCGGGGCTTTTTTTGACGCGCTGCACTACAAAACACCGATAATAACATTGAGGAATCCGGGTATTCAGTATTATAATGATCTTTGCGGCGATATAGGTTATACGCGCGATACCATTGATGAATTGGCGGATATTCTTGTGAAATTGATAAATCAGGGGAATGAAAAAGAGAAATATGATAACTTTGTCAAAAACATCGAAACTCTGAAGGAAACAATATCAATAGAAAAATCGTTTCACAAACTCAGGCAGTTAATGGAAATTGAAAGCGGAAATGTTTCTACGGAGAAAGGATAACTAAATGAAAAAAGCATTGATCACGGGTATCGGCGGACAGGACGGGTCTTATCTGGCAAAACTGCTTCTGGATAAGGGCTACGAGGTGACGGGCATTGTCAGAAACCTGAACAGCGTTGACGACAAAAAATTTAAATACCTGGGGATAACAGGCAGGATAAAACTTCTGGAAGTCAATCTGATGGATCTGTCAAATATACTCAGGGTTTTGGGGAATGAGGATTATTCTGAAGTTTATAATCTGGCCGCGCAGAGCTCGGTGGGTTTATCGTTCAAGCAGCCGATAGGAACGCTGGAATTCAATATTATCAGCGTCGCCAATCTGCTGGAAGCGATCCGCATCGCCGGTCCTAAAATAAAATTCTACCAGGCATCCAGCAGCGAGATGTACGGGAATGTCAGCCGGGAGAACCTGCCAGTCAATGAAAACTCAATTTTTATGCCGGTGAGCATATATGGTATATCAAAAGCTTCCGCGCACTGGATAACAAACAGCTATAGAAAAGCGTACGGCATATTCGCATCCTGCGGAATTCTTTTTAATCACGAATCGGTGTTCAGGGAAGACAATTTTGTTACCAAAAAGATAATCAATACCGCTGTCAGAATCAGCAGGGGATTAGCGGACAGTCTGACGCTGGGCAATATGGATGTGCGCAGGGACTGGGGGTATGCCCCCGATTATGTCATGGCGATGTGGCTGATGCTGCAGTATAAAGAGCCGGCCGATATTGTCGTCTGTTCAGGGCAGGCGCACAGTTTGACGGAATTCGTGAAAACCGTATTCCAGAAACTGGATCTGGATTATAAAAAATATTTGAAAAGCGATACAAAATTCTACAGGCCGCTGGATTTGCAGGTTGTATACGGGGATAATTCAAAAGCTAAGAAATGTCTGGGGTGGGAGTACTCACTGTCATTTGAAAAACTCATTGAGAAACTTGTGGATGACGAGATACAATATCTTGACTGGCAGGCCGGAGCAAAAGGAAAATAGATACTGACAATGGCGCGGATTGAAAGGATATTGTTCATCGCCTCAAAGCAGTCCGACTATCTTGAAGACATTGCCTTCACTGGTTTGAGCGATGCGCTGGGCAGGGAAAATATTATTCCCCTGCGGGCGATGAGAAAGCATTATATCCCGACCCATCATTATCCGAAGGCCATAGCCTGCCGCCGGAATTTAAGCGATTATTTCAGCGACCTGCTTGCCGGAAAAAAAATGCTGTCCCGTGCGGTTTACGACTGTGTGATAATCGGATCAACGAAGAGAGACGCATTTGAGGCCTATGACAGTATGGCGCAGAAGATATCAAAAAACGCGAAGGTTGTTTATATTGACGGCGGCGATGAGTCTGAAGTCGGCGGAGATGCCTCAAGGCTCGGTTTCGCAGAACTCTACGGGAGGGCTTTTTCAAAAAGAGCGCCGGATGTTATATTCAAGAGGGAATATCTGAAAAATAAAAATTATCCCGCGAATGTTTATCCTCTGCCGCTCTCTTACGGCGGCCCGCTCGTAGACGGTGCGGGCGGCGTGAAAAAATACGATGTTGTTTTCTGGGCGGTGGATAATATTCCGGTGAGAGCGAAAGTGCTTGATTTTTGCGAGGGTAAATGGGATTGCGCTGAGAACGGCACCTCGCGGGGCCAGATATTTAAAAAATATAACAGAAAGGGGATCAAATATCTAAAAGAGCTTGCCGCCTCAAAGGTGTGCTATAACTTCCGCGGAGGGGGATGGGACACTCTCCGATACTGGGAAATCCCGGCAGTGGGAAGTCTTATGGTAAGCGGAAAGCCGGGCATAGTCATCCCCGATGATTTTGAGCACGGAAAGCACGCCGTGTTCTGCAAAGATGATCTCAGCGACCTTGAAGGTCTGACGAATTATTACCTGAAGCGCGATAAGGAAAGAGAAGGCATCGCCGCCGAAGGCAAAAAGCATCTTTTAAAATATCATCTCCCGCGCCACAGAGCGGAATATATTCTGGAGATAATAGGCAAAAGTGCCTGATTTGATCCGGAAAGTAATAAAAAAATATGATTATCGGACATGAAATTTGAAATACGGGGAAAGTTTGCTAAAATTAAAACTATGAAAGGAATCATTCTTGCAGGCGGGCGGGCAACAAGGCTTTATCCTGTGACAAAAGCCGTGTGCAAGCAGCTTCTCCCGGTGTACGATAAGCCGATGATCTATTACCCGCTGTCCGTTCTGATGCTGGCGGGCATAGATGAGATACTGATCATCTCAAGCCCGGGGGAATTGCCGAATTTCAGGCAAGTGCTGGGGGACGGCTCTCAATTCGGTATCAAACTCAGCTTTGCCGCGCAGGAGGAGCCGAGGGGACTGGCCGACGCTTTTATCATAGGGGAATCTTTTATAGGGCGCGACAGCGTGTGCCTGATCCTGGGCGATAACATCTTCTTCGGCAGGGGGTTCAGCGAATTGCTCGAATCGGCGGTATCTCTGAAAAAGGGGGCAAAGGTCTTCGCTTATTATGTCAAAGATCCCTCGCGTTACGGTGTCGCCGAATTTGACAAAAACAAAAAGGTCATATCGATAGAGGAAAAACCCTCAAAAGCTAAATCAAATTACGCGGTGACGGGACTTTATTTCTACGATAACGATGTCATAAATATAGCGAAATCGCTCAAACCTTCCAAGCGCGGTGAGATAGAGATAACGGATGTGAATAAGGAATATTTGAAGAGGGGTCTTTTGAGCGTTGAGCTCCTAGGACGCGGTTTCGCATGGCTTGATACGGGTACGCACGATTCTCTTCTTGACGCGGCGCTCTATGTGCGCACTGTGGAGGAGAGGCAGTTTCTCAAGATCGGATGCGTCGAGGAGATAGCTTTCAGAAAGGGTTTTATAAGCAAAGAACAGCTTCTGAAACTTGCCGGCGAAAACAAAACGGATTATGGAAACTATCTCGCTTTCGTGGCGGAAGAAAAATGAGATACAGGAAACTTCTTGTCACCGGCGGCGCCGGATTCATAGGGAGCGAGTTTGTCAGACAGAATGCCGGGAAATACAGAATAGCGGTTGTTGATAAACTCACATACGCGGGCGACATTAAGCGCCTGGCGGAAGTCGCGGGTAAATACTCTTTTTACAAAACGGATATTTGCGACTCGCGTAAAATAGAAGCTGTTTTCAAAAAAGAAAAACCCGACGCTGTTGCCCATTTTGCCGCGGAAAGTCACGTTGACCGGAGCATTGACGACGCCTCGGTTTTTATGACGACCAATGTCATAGGCACGCAGGTGCTGCTGGACGCGGCTAAAAAGCATAAGGTAAAAAGATTCCTGCATGTGTCCACCGACGAGGTTTATGGGGATATTATCAAAGGAACATTCAGCGAGAATTCGCCTTTTTCACCGAACTCCCCTTACGCGGTGAGCAAGGCCGCCGCGGATATGCTCGTGTCCGCCTATCACAGGACTTACGGACTGCCGGTTGTGATAATGAGGGCGAGCAATAATTACGGTCCCTGGCAGTTCCCGGAAAAACTTATTCCCGTTATAATAATGAACGCGCTCAAAAATAAAAGGGTGCCGGTTTACGCCAAAGGCCTGAACGTGCGGGAGTGGCTGTATGTCACGGATTGCGCGAAAGCGGTCGCCGCTATTCTTGAAAAGGGCGACGACGGCCAGGCCTACAATGTCGGGAGCGGCATGGAGAAAAAAAATATTGATGTGGTCAGGGGCATTCTTGACGCGCTCGGAAAGCCGGATCGGCTCATAGAGTTTGTGAAAGACAGGCCCGGCCACGATATAAGATATGCGCTGTCCGTCGCAAAAATAAGGCAAAAGCTCCGCTGGAAGGCGGGGACGGCCTTCGCCGAGGGGCTGAAAAAAACCGTTGACTGGTATGTAAAAAACACAAAGTGGACAGCGCGCGTTCTGACGGAAGAAAAAAAGACGGGGAGATCAAAATGAACAACAATCAAAAAAAATCGCGTTTCTGGTTTTATGCCAGCGTCGCCGTGGTGGCCTTTTTTGCCCTGAAGTTTGCCGCTAATCACGTCAGGGGAAACGATTTTAAAGCCTCTTTCGTCGCGGAAGCTCATGCGCAGGACGCCTCAGCTAAAACGGCATCGAGCCCTGCTTCTTCGGAAATCGGCACGAGCAGGAACCTGGATACGCCGCTGGGCTTGCGGCTTTTAAGTTTTTTCGGCATTTTCGTGCTTCTACTGATAAGCTACGCGATGTCGGTTGACAGGAAAAACATAAACTGGCGGCCGGTGATATGGGGGATAGCCCTCCAACTGATCTTCGGCCTCATAGTCCTGTCTGATACCGTCGGCTATTTTTTCTTCAATGTCGTCGATTACAGCGTCAACATCCTCCTTTCTTTCAGCGAGGAGGGTGCGGCTTTTGTTTTCGGCAAACTCGCTTACGGCCCGGGAAATCCCAGGGGGCTTAATGAGGGGATGTTTTTCTTTTTCTCGGTTCTGCCGACAATTGTTTTTTTCTCCTCTCTTATGACTATCCTTTATCATCTTGGGGTCATGCAGTTTATAGTCGAGAAGATAGCCCATGTGATGCAGAAGACGATGAAGACTTCCGGATCCGAGACCCTGTCGGCGGCGGCGAACATATTCGTCGGCCAGACGGAAGCGCCTCTTGTCATTAAGCCGTTTATAAAAAACATGACGACCAGTGAGCTCCACGCGGTCATGACGGGAGGTTTTGCAACGGTGGCCGGAGGCGTGATGGCGGCGTATGTGCTTTTTCTGAAAGATTATATTCCAAACATTGCGGGGCATCTCGTCACGGCGAGCATAATGAGCGCGCCGGCGGCGCTTGCCGTCTCAAAAATAGTGTACCCCCAGACAGAACATTCGGAAACGACGGGAGAAACGAAAATAGAGGTTGAAAAGCCCGATGCCAATGTTATAGAGGCCGCCGCGCGCGGCGCTTCCGAGGGCATGACCCTTATGCTCAATGTCGCGGCAATGCTCATGGCTTTTGTCGGCATGATAGCGATGGTCAATTTCGGGCTGGAAAAATTCTGTGATTTGACCAGCAGTATGGTCGGCAGGAATCCTTATAAACTGGTTCTCGATGAGGCCGCGGCCAAAAATATAAAGCAGGGCGACACAATAAGCATCAACAACGGGATAATGACTTTTGAGTACAATGTGAAGGAAACGCGGAGTAAGAGCGTTATCATAAAAGAAAGGCTTTCCTCGACTTACAAAAGCAGCCCATACACCGTCCGCCGCGGCGGCAAACTTCTTTTCAGAGGTACGGACGCCAAAGGTTCCAAGCCGCTGTTTTTTCTGAATCTCTCCATCCTTTTCGGCCTGATATTTTCTCCGATAGCATGGACGATGGGCGTGCCGTGGAGAGAGGCCGCGGTGGTGGGAAGGCTCCTCGGCGAGAAGCTCATTCTCACGGAATTCATCGCGTATCTGAATCTTGCGGGTATACTGAAGACCGGATACCAGACCTTATCGGGCGAGGTGATAATGCTCTCGCAGCGTTCGGCGGTGATAGCGTCCTACGCGCTGTGCGGTTTCGCGAATTTCGCTTCCATAGGGATACAGATAGGCGGTATAGGCGGCATCGCCCCGAACAAAAGAGCGGCGCTTGCCAAAATAGGGATCAGGGCGATGTTTGCCGGAGCCATAGCCGCCTGCATGACCGGCACGGTCGCCGGAATACTGATGTAAGTCAATGGGGACGGTTCCTAATGCTGCATTAGGAACCGTCCCCAATACCCAATGATTGACACGCATTGTCATCTCACTGACAAAAAATTCGCGTCCGACAGAGACGCTGTGATATCCCGCGCCCGTGAGGCCGGAGTGAAAAGGATGATATGCGTTCTCACCGAGTTCGCGCCTGAAGATATATCGCTGTTCAATGACTTGATATCAAGAGACGGCATCTGGGGCGCCGCCGGCTGTCATCCGCACGAGGCGGATGAATACGAAAAAATAAAGGGCATTCTGACCGGGCTTCTGGAAAATAAAAAAATCGTCGCTCTCGGCGAGATTGGCCTTGATTATTTCTATGAGTATTCTCCCCGTAAAATCCAGATAGATGTTTTTGAGAGGCAGCTCCAGATGGCGAAAGAAAAAAAACTTCCCGTTATCGTGCATTGCCGCGAGGCCCGGGATGATTGCGCGGCAGTCCTTAAAAATTTCAGGGATGTCAAAACGCTCCTTCATTGTTTTTCGGGCGACAGCGCTCAACTGGAATACTGGCTTGAGCAGGGTTATTTTGTCTCTTTCGCGGGACAGGTCACATTCAAAAATGCCGGAGCTTTGAGGGAAACCGCTTTGAAGATGCCGCTTGACCGGCTGCTTTTAGAGACGGACGCGCCGTATCTGGCGCCCCAGCCGGTGCGGGGAAAGAGGAACGAGCCGGCCTATGTAAAACACACTTATGAAATGGCCGCTGAAATTATGGGCATTGGCACGGCGGAGTTTTCCAAAGCTGTTGATAAAAATGTCCGCGCCTTTTTTGGTGTGTAGGTAAATTGCTATAATGGCGCATGTAAGTGCGCTGTGAATTTGGGGGGATGATATGATAAAAGTGGTTTTAGTGTTATGCGCTGTGTTTTTAAATTCATGCGCGGGGACGAGCTATATAACGCCGGACACGGTGACAAAGTATGATTCAAAATTCAGCGATACCGACCTGAAAATGATGTCGTCTTACATGGCGGAATCACTGAAAAATTCGGATGTTATTAAGGGTGCGGAAAAAAAGGCGCTGGGTATTCTGCATATTAAAAACAAAACCAGCGAGCACATAAACAGCGACGGCATCGCGGATAAACTTATGGTCAATCTTCTGAAAACCGGTAAAGTCAAATTTGCCGACAGGGAGAACCTGAAAGAGCTCATAGAGGAACAGCGTTTGAGCGCCCTGGGTATGGTGGACGAGTCTAAGGCGAAGGAAATCGGAAAGCTTTATGGTATAGATTATTTTTTATCGGGTTTCATAGAATCAATTGAGAAGAGGTCATCACGGAGTGAATTGACATATTACCGTCTGAGTTTGAAACTCACGGATGTTGAGACGGGTGAGATTGTGTGGGCGGATGAAATGGAGCTTAAAAAAAAGAGCAGTACTCATATAATGGACTGGTGAAAATAAAAAAATGCGCACAGCAGAAGAGAAATTAAAAATTCGCGGCGCCAAGGTTTTTGTCTGTCTGGCAGGTCTTGTTTTCCTCGGCTCGTGCGGCGGTCCGCTCCAATATACAAAAAACGGCGATTTGCATTATTCGCGGGGAGAATATGAGCGGGCTGCGGCGGAATACAGGAAAAATATCAAATATTATGAGAGCATAAATTATCCGCTTTATATGCTGAATCTCGCCGTGGCCAATTACAGGGCGGGTTTGTTGGATGAGTCTGAAAGAGCATTTTTGACGGCTTTGAAACTTTCGCGCGGCGAGAATTTGAGCGCGCTTGAGAAAAATTTCGGTTTTCTCGCGCCGAAGTCGGAGGAAAGTTATCGTCTCAGGAATTATGAGGAAGTCATGGCGCATTTTTATCTTGCTCTGATATATGTCAGGACGAACAAACTGGATAAGGCAATAGTGGAATTTAAAAAGATAAATCTCATTGATCCTGAATATCCGCTCATGCGTTATATTATGGGGAAAAGTTATCAGCTTGACGGTAAGACGGAGGAAGCGGAAATAGAATTTCGTCTGACTAACAGATACAGAAAAGAATTTCCATACTCATATTTTGACAGGATTGAATTTTACGAGAGAAGCGGCATGAGCGGGGAAGCCGCGGGAGCGCTGAAAAAATATCTTGCGGCGGACGGCGGAAGCAGGCTCGCTGAAAAAGTGTCGGAAAGAGCTTTTGATTTTAGCGGGAGTGGCGAGTTAATAGTGCTTCTGGAACCGGAAAACCATGTTGAAAAGATTAAGAAAAAAAACAGAGGCTCATATTTTTATAAGATTTATATTGACGGGGAATATTACGGCAAGTCGCACATCATAGAGGATATAGATTTGCAGAAGACGAAAAAACGAATAAGTAAAATGTTAAAAAGCGCGCTGAAGGATGCGGCGCGGTCAATGATTATAGAAAAAGTGTTTGGCGGCACGGCTTCGGATAATGTTGAGAGAAGGGAATGGGAAAAGATTCCGGGAATTGTACACATATTTAAAACGCATTTACCGACGGGCAGTTACAAGATGAAAGCGGTTCTTTATTTTAAGGAAATTGAAATCAGCGAAGCGGAAAGAACCGTTGAAATAAAGGAAAGCGGAGTTAGATTTGTGTCGTTTTAAAGCGCGCGGGTTTTAATAACCGAGGGGGGAAAATGAAAAAAATGTTTTGTTATTGTGCGGCGGCCATTATTTTGACAATTGGCCATGGTATTTTCGCTTATGAAGCGGAAGCCGAATCAAGTGTTGTCACGACAGATTCTGTTATCTGGCAGCAGACGAGTGTGGATACGATAGAGCCGACGCCGGATGCGGAAGAAACCGCGGTGGCGGAGGGTGTGGAAATGGGGATGCATATGATTATTGCGGACAAGACGAAAGTCGTTATTATTCCTCTTTCATATATTCTGCCGATAGATGTGATCGGCGGGAAGCTCTCACTCGGAGCCGGAATTCCATGGATACAGAAAACCAGCGCGGTAGATGAAACCAAATCAGGATTAGGGGATATTTCCCTTAAAGCCACGCATGACTACGGCGACGAAGTGTATTTCAGGAGAATATTTTCGGTTATCGTGAAACTGCCCACAGGGGATGAAGCCGCAAAATTCTCCGACGGTTCCTCCGCTCCTTTGGGAAAAGGGAGTCTTGATTACGCTTTCGCTTTTTCAGGAATCAGAAGGATGGGCACTTTCCGGCTTATAGGAAACGCGGGCTACAGATTTAACGGAGAATTTAAGGACACTGTCAATAATTTAACGAAAAAGTATGGCAATGTTATGAATCTGCTTGCGGGAACGGAGTATAAGCTGAATTCACAGTTGTTTCCCTTTGTTTATGTGAGAATGGTTGAAACAGGTGAGTCGGAAACGGTATGGACGGGATGGTTATCGAAAAATCAGGATGATGTAAAGGCAATAGACCTTATTACCGGCGCTAGATATAAAGTTCTTGGAAGTATCAGTTTAAGCGGCGCTTTGGAATTTCCTGTTTCCAGAAAATATCACGCCGGCGTCGTGGAGCCGCCGAACAAGGTCACCCTGACTTTGAAAGCGAATTATAAATTTTAGGCTCTATCCGAAATCGGCTTGTCTGCCGGTAGGACGACCACAAGCCCACCTGCTCCGCCAACAGGCACGGTCTGCCGTTTTTTTCTGCGTGTTGTAAGCATCAGGCTGATTTTGTAGACTTGCTTTGTAAACAAATGTATAAAATAGCGGCAGCTTTATCTTTGATTATGTTTCTGGGATGTTCCGCTTCGGAAACACCCGTAAGCGCTCCTGAAATGACAGTCAGTTTTCTGCCTGTAGGGGGATATGCCGCGGTTTTTTCTCTTCCCTGCGGCGGAACAATGCTTGTGGACACGGGTGACGCGGGGCATGCCGGGCAACTTGTTAAAAGTGTTCGCGCTCAGATGCTGGGCGATCAGTTTGTGTATCGTTTCCTTTTATTTTTCGGATGGCAGCCGAGACTTGACTGGCTGGTCATCAGCGATTTTTCTCCGGAGAGAACCGGGGGTCTCAGGGAAATACTGGAAAATTTCCGGGTTTGGAAAATTTATCTGCCGTATGAGCTAAACAATCTGTTGATCGTCCAGTCGGATAGGATAAACAATTTAAGATTTCTTTTGGGGATGACGGGCAGGCCGCTGCTTTCGCTTTCATGCGTCGACGGCATTGAACTTTACCAGGACAAAACCGGAATGAAATTTTTTGTGCTCAGGCCGGTGAAACCTCAAAAATCTGTTTTAGATTCATCGTTTTGCGCAAGGCTGGTTTACGGCGGTATGAGGTTTCTTTTAAGTTCCGCCCTGACTGAAAAAGATCAGGAACGTCTCTGCTCTTATATGGCGGAAGAGATTAACGCCGATGTGAGTTATCTGCACGATAATATCAGCGGCCGGTTCCTTGATATGGTTGCTCCGGTGAGAGAAATTCGCAGGGGAGAAGACGCCCGTTTTATTACCGACGGCACTGTTTTGGAAAAAATATAAACGGAGGAAATTTGATTATGAAATACAAAAGATCCATTCTGAATGTCCTGTTTAATGTGTCGGGCGCCAAAAGATATCTGGCGCTGCTCGCCGGTACGATTCTAATTTTTGTTTTACTGTTAGGGGTTACCAACTTTATTTTTATTAAATCACTTCAGCTTGGGCCTTTCGCGGAAATTCATCTGGCGCGCGGAATCAATCTGATTTTTATTTTGTGGCTGGCGGAATCAATTCTTCTTATTGGGCTTTCCGGCTGGCTGTCTCTTGTGCTGTCAAGAAAGATTGCGGGGCCGATAAAGCGTCTGGAGCGGGTTCTTGACGAGATAATCGGCGGGAAAAACAGCAGACTTGTTCTCCGCGACGGGGATGCTTTGTTTGGTTTGGCGGAACGGATTAATATTTTGCTTGAAAAATATGAGGCCGGAAAAGGTTCCGGTGAAGCGCGGGGGACGGATTAAGATTTTGAAAAAAGCCATTGTCATAGGAGCCAGTTCGGGGATAGGGCGGGCTCTCGCGAAAGAGCTGGCCGCGCACGGTTATGAGGTCGGTCTCGCTGCGCGCCGGACGGCGCTGCTGGAAGAGCTTCAAAAAGAAATAATCTCCAAAACTTACATAAAAAAAATTGACATAAGCGATGTCATTCCCGCGCAAAAACTGCTGAGGGAATTAATAGATGAGATGGGCGGCGCCGACCTCATCGTGATAAATTCAGGTATCAGCGTGACGAACAAAGATTTCCGCGCGGAGCCGGAGCTTGAAACCATAGCCGTCAATGTGAGCGGTTTTACGGCGATGATGAATGTCGCGGTGAATTATTTTCTGGAAAAGGGCTTCGGGCATATCGTCGGAATATCATCAATAGCGGGCATTCGGGGCGCGGCCCCCGCTCCCGCCTACAACGCGTCCAAAGCGTTTGTGTCAAATTATATGGAAGGGATGAGACAAAAACTCAGTGGAACGAAAATAACCGTCACCGATATAAGGCCGGGTTTTGTCGCCACTCCGCTGATAGAAGGCCATGAATGGGCTTTCTGGACGGTGCCGCCGGAAATTGCCGTTGGACAAATATGCAGAGCGATCAGAAAAAAGAAAAAAGTCGCTTATGTGCCGAAGCGCTGGTATTTTGTCGCGCAGTTTTTGAAAATTGTGCCTGAATTTTTGTATAATTGGGGCTACAACAGGATTTTTTGCGGGAAGGAGTAGGCGGGGTTTTAACCCCGTGTTTGGGAGGAAAAAATGGGAAGTAAAGACAAAGCGAAGCATGAAGTGAAAAAAGAAAAAAAATTGTCTCTTAAAGAAAAGAGGAAACTGAAAAGAGAAAAGAAACAGTAATAAAACAAGTGAAGCCGCATAGTCATAAGCGGCATTGAAGACCCTCTGATTCCTGTCAGAGGGTCTTTTCTTCTTTTTCCCTTGATTTAGCCGCGAAGTGAGAGAACAGAAAGCTCGCTGTGAAGACCATTATCAGAACGAGCCATCCGAAACAGAAAAGAGCCCACTGGGGATAGCCCCCATAGGGTTCACTGATGTCCTGCACAAGCCCTGTTATCAGGAGGACGAGCAGCAGGACGGGGATTATATAGGTAATGGTTATGCTCCATAATCTGCCGATCTTTATATCCGACACCTCATTGATGTAGGCGCGCAGTTTTTCCGCCCCGTAAAAATGGACCACCGCCCATATCTCGAGCAGTCCCGCGGCGACCAGGCCGTAGTTGGTTATAAAATGATCGGTTATATCAAGGTAGTAAAGGCCAGCGAAACTCGTGAATATTATTCCGCAGATGAAATTGGCGACGCAGACATAGAAAGAAATATCTTCTTTTCTCAGGTGCGGATAATTATCGCAGAGAACCGTTGAGGCGGCCTCAACCAGAGAAAAAGCGCTGTCAATGGCAAGGCTTATCAGCATTACAAAAAACAAAACGGCAAACAGCCCAGCCATGGGCATGAGCGAGAGCGCTTTCGGAAAAACGATAAAAGCCAGCGAAGGCCCGCTGGCGCCGGCCAGGTCCGCTATTGATACGCCGCTTTGGACCGCCATGTAGCCGAGCGTTGAGAAAACGGCAAACCCCGCGACGATGGAAATCGTAGAGTTTATAAGGGAAGTGATGATGGCGGTCTTGCTGATATCGCTTGATTCGTGCTGGAAACTGGCATAGGCAATCATTATTCCGAAAGCCAGGCTCAGCGTGAAAAATATCTGCGACGCCGCGGCGCGCCAGACCGCAAGATCCAGCAGTGCGTTGAAATCCGGTTTTAAGTAAAAAATTATCCCATCCGCGGCTCCGGGAAGTGTGACTCCCCTGATGAGAAGGACGACTAAAAGTATGACCGGCAGGGGCATGGTGATCATGACGACCTTTCCGACGCTTTTTACGCCTTTCCAGATGGAAAAATAAATCATTATCCACACGGCCACCAGAGCGAAAAGTATGGGGAGAACAATTTGCCCGGGGTCTCCGGCTCCGCCGCTCAAATGAAGAACCTGATTGAAGAAAAAACTTTCGGTATCCGCGCCCCAGGAGAGTTTAAAGGAGAAGAACATATAAAGGAGTGACCAGGCCATGATCACCGCGTAGTATGTCACGACGACAAAACCGCAGAGCACCGCGGCCATGCCTATGCCGGCGAGCTTCTGCTTGATCTTTTGAAAAGCGCCGACAGCGCCCAGCTGCATCTTCTGGCCTATTGCGAATTCCATAATGAGAAGAGGCAGTCCCAGCACGAAAAGCATTATTATGTAGGGGATCAGAAACGCGCCGCCGCCGTATTTGCCCGCCAGATAGGGGAAGCGCCACACATTGCCGAGCCCCACGGCGGACCCGACAGCCGCGAATATAAAAATTAGCTTTGAAGACCAGCGTTCTCGTTGTATCGTCATAGTGCTCCTCCGCATTTTCTCGATATTTTTTGAAGTTTAACAAATTCAAAATAAATCTCAAAATCAGCGCAATGCCCTGCGACAACGGCGCCGGACGCATTGAAGCGGCAAGCGTTGAATGAGTGAATGGCTATCGCCGCGTTACAGAGCGATTATATTTTTGAGTTCAGCCATGGAATCTATGAGATAATCGGGGGCAGCTTTTATTATATCCTCTTTCAGGCCGATGCCGTAGGTGACGCCGCAGGTTTTTATGCCCGCGGCTCTGCCCGTTATTATATCTATGTCCATATCGCCGACGATGAGGGCGGAATCCGCGGAAAAGCCGTATTTATTCATGATTTTTTTGATGCCTTCGGGGCTCGGCTTTCTGTATTTTTCGTCGTTGCCTCCGATTATGTCCGTAAAATAGTCGCTTATACCCAGCCCCTGTAAAACACTGATCGCTATGTCGCGGTCCTTGTTGGTGAGAACGGCCTTTGTTATCCCCGGCAGGTTTTCAAGAGTTTCTTCGACGAGCGGATAAAGCTTTGTCTCGGTTACGGGGTTTTCGCGGTAGAAATCGCGGAACAAGACGAGGGCTTTTTTTATGAGATTTTCATTTTCCCGGCTCGTTTTTGTGCCGTTTTTATCCAGCGCCCGTCTTATTGTTTCCTCAAGCCCGCCGCCGACATAGGAGTGCACCTCCGAGAGCGTTTTATTTCCCTCAATACCGAGAGCTTCGCGTGTGCGGTTGACGGCGTCGGTGATATCCTGACGCGAATCCGCGAGTGTGCCGTCAAGGTCGAAGAAAATGATATTTATGGCGCTCATAGAGAGGAAGTTAACATTTGTCCGCGCCGCGTGTCAACGCCACGCCTAAGCGGAAAGTGCGCCGAGGCGTGACGGCGGACGCAGACGCCGCACGGTGTTTATTTGATCTTGTCGTATATGCCGGAAAGGGCTATTCTTTTATCCGTCATTTCTCTGTTATCAGCGTACATCAGAAATATATCTTCCCCTTTTCCGTCAAAACCGTATAGTTCGCCGGCCCCGTCGGCAATGAGGCGAGACGGCACCAGCTTTTTCATTTCTGTGTTATAAAGGCGGTAGTCGGTTTCAACGCGGGTGTGAGAAATATCGGCGGGCATGTGTATGGCGATGAGCCATTTGCTGTCAGCGCTGACATCCACGATCTGGAAAATTGATTTCGGATCGCGCACCAGCGTCTCTGTCCTGCCGTTTTTATCGGTCATCAGTATGGCGTTCTGGGATTCGTCCACATAGATTTTCGTCTGTTTTTCCCCGGGCGATTTGATTATGCCGATTTTTTTCTCAAAAGAGATGGCGCTCAGGCAGGTGTCGTCATATTTGTCGCCGTGGTAAACGCTGAGTATTTTGATCCGGAGGATGAACACCGCCCTCGGTTCCTGTTTCACGCCAGCGAGTTTTTCGCGGTTGATCTTTTTAAATTGCCTCGACGCCGAGTTTTTGAAACGCGCGAGCGCTTTCCATTTGAAAGGGAAATTTATTTTCTGCGGCCTTGATGAATCCTCAAGGGTGATCGTTTTCGTTTTTTTGTATGGCAGAGCGTTAAAGAGCACGCCTGTTTCCGTTACTTCGCCGGTAATGTGTATACCCGCGAGAATACTGAGCTCAGCCTGTTTGATCCTGTTGTTATCTTTGAATATTTTGTCGCTTTTAGCGTAGCCGTTCTGTATGACGATGATTTTTGTTCCTTCATCGATAGCAATGCTGACGCTTTCGCCAAGACCGTCGTCTTTGGCGCCTTCCGACCAGCAGGTCGCGGAATTGCCGTCAAAAAGATTGTGCGCGCCGTAGAGCCCGCGGACATAAGCGCCCCTGTTTTCCAGTTCGGAACTTGAAAAATAAAGATGCTCATAGCCGTCCCGCAGAATAATTTCTTCCCAGAGGTTTTTTTGAGGCGATGAGCATGCCGCGATAAAAGAAATTGTCACAGCCAGATATTTGACCGTTTTGTTCATAACCCCGCTCCTTTTATTCCATCACATGCCTGCAAAATAGCTTAGCATAAAATCAAGGTTTTGTTAATGAGAATTGCGTGTCCGGCGCGTATTAGCTAAAATGCGAAAAAGAAGATTTTTGAACAGGGACCGGGAGGTTACAATGGATCAGTATGAAATGCAGGCGAAATTCGGAAAAGGCATAGGTTTTTTTGTGATGTTATTCATAGTTTTTGTCATTTTGATGAAGAGTCTTGTCGTCGTGCAGCCCGGCACGGTAGGTGTCAGGGTGCTTTTCGGCAAAGTCAATCCGAAAACCCTCAAAAGCGGTCTTCACCTCATCAATCCTCTTGTCAATGTGGTGAAGATGAGCGTCAGGACGGAAGAATACACCATGAGCATCGCCTCGGCAGAAGGTTACAAGAGCGGAGACGACGCGATTGATGCCCTCACATCCGAAGGCATGAAGATCAGGCTGGATCTGACGGCCTGGTACCGTCTTGACGAGGCCAAGGCCGCCCAGGTGTATGAAACGATAGGAACCAATTACGAATCAAAAATAGTGCGCCCGGTGCTCAGAACCGCCATCAGGGATGCCGTGGTAAAATACACCGCCGCCTCTATTTACACGGAAAAAAGAGCCCAGCTCGTCAGCGACATAGAAAGAATAATGGCAGAACTGCTTAAAGACAGGGGCATCATTTCCGAAAAAATACTGCTGAGGAATCTCATACTTCCCAAGCGCCTCATGGAAGCCATTGACATCAAACTCTCCGCCGAGCAGGCCGCGCAGCAGATGGAATTTGTTGTGATGAAAGAGAGGAAAGAGAAGGAAAGAAAAATCGTGGAAGCGGAAGGCATCAGACGAGCGAATCAGATTATATCTTCCGGCCTCACGGACAAATACATCAAGTGGTACAGGATTGATATGATGAAGCAGCTCGTGGATTCTCCGAACAACACAATAATATTCATTCCCGAGGACATGAGCTCCACGCCCATAATCAATATACCAGCCCAGAAATAAACTAATGAGCGAAGGCCCAAGCTTTCACGCCCGCCGTGTAACGGCTATTTTGTGGGCAGTAACTCTTGCCGCCATACCCGTGACTTCCTATTTCGGCCGGATCTGGCAGCGTTTGCTGACAGGCGCAATCGGCAGAACGGGAATCGGCTGGCTGATGGCGGCTGTGGTGGCGGTGGTGCTCGTGGCGGCGGCGGTTGGCCTTGCGCGCAAAGCGGGCTGGACGGGCCTGTTCCATCTTATGTGGATGATTCTGCTCGCCGGAGCTTTGATGTATCTGCTGCGAAGACATCCCGAGCGCTGGCTGCATATACCGCTGTTCGGCATGCTGGGTTTTCTGTCCGTCAGCCTTTTTTCCAGAACCGGCGCTGAAATAGCTCTCGCGGTCGCTTTTCTGGATGAACTCTTTCAGTATTACCACCCTGAACGGGTCGGAGATTTCGCGGATGTCGTTGTTAACGCCGTATGCGCTTCAGCGGGAATCATTCTCTTCCTTGTCCTTTCCAAATTGCCGAAAAAAGACTAAATTTCCTTATCTGCCGACGTCAGCCGGCGCATTTGACGCGAAACAGTTATTGTTTATACAATAAAGGCCATGCTCATGGAAAAGTTAAGACATAAACGCGGCGTCATAGGCCGGCTGTTCCGGCCATTGGTCTCAATTTTAGTACTGTTCCCCATTCTTTCTCTGCTGCTTTGCTCCGCCCCCGCTTTTGCGGCTGATTTAATAAATGAGAATTTTGATACTGCCGGATATTTCCCGCCGGCTGGTTGGGCAAGAAATAATGTGGCTATAACTACAAATACAACTTCTCCAAATAGTGCGCCGTATCGTGTAACTGGTTTTGCCGGGGGCACAAGATATTTCTTTACCCCGCTACTTACAAATCCGGATAATCTAACTTTATATTTATTGGTCTCTAATACCGCTTCAATATTTGAGATTAGCGTAGGAACTTCTCAGGTTGTTAGCGGGGATTGGACAGTGGTATTTACAACCGGAGGGTTAACCAGTTGGGCACAGAACAGCGTCGATTTGTCCTCATATAATGACATCTATGTTAGATTTAGACGTTCTGCGGGTGCTAACTTCTTTTATATTGACGATGTTGTTGTTACAGCGAGGGAAACTATCCCTCCCTGCGCGATATCAAATCTTACGGCGATTGCGGGGAGCAAAGCGGGGACGGTGCTGCTTAAATGGACAGCGCCCGGCGACGACGGCACAGGCACGGCAAATGCTTCCGCTTATCTTGTTAAATACGCCACGAAATACATATCAACGGATGATTTTTACGCCCCCTGGGTTTCCACTTATACACAGAGCTGGATACCCGCCGCGTTCGGGGCCGAAGAAGGAACTACAGGCAATAGAGTTATAAGCAGTCTTGACCAGGGAACGACTTACTGGTTTGCAATTAAAACGAAAGATGATTTAAATAATTGGTCGTCGTGGACTTCTTCCGGAACGGTGAGCTGGGTGAACACATCAAATTCTACGAGAACACTTATTGTGCCTCCGACACCGCCCGCGGCCATAAGCAATCTGACCGCTTTGACAGGGGACACAATTCAGGGAACAATAAAACTTCAATGGACAGCTCCCGGCGGCGATGGAACTAGCGGAGGAAACGCCTCCGCGTATGAAGTGAAATACGCGACGAAATATATAGGGACGAACGATTATTACGCCAGCTGGGTCAGTACATATACACAGGACTGGATTCCCGCCGATGCAGGAACCGAAGAAGGAACATCGGGCAACAGGGTGATAAGCGGTTTGAATCCCGGCGCAATGTACTGGTTTGCCCTAAAGGCCCGCGACGAGGAAATGGATTGGAGCGTGTGGACATCATCGGGGGATAATCCTTCGGTGAATGTTTTGAATTCAACGACGGCTTATTTGAACGAGCCGCCCTCGGCGGTAAGTAATTTGACGGCGCTTTCCGAGGGATCCGGCCTGAGCGGCGAGATAACTCTTAAATGGACGGCGCCCGGCTCCGACGGCACGAATGGCACGGCCTCGGCGTATGAATTGAAATACTCTACAAAATACATAAGCGCTGATGATTACGCCTCGTCATGGACAAATCTTTACGCGCAGAGTTGGACTCCGAACGCGGGCGGCTCTGAAGAATTGCATATACTCACCGGTTTTAAGGAGAGGACGACTTATTATTTCGCGGTTAAGACTTATGACGGCCACAGTTGGTCTGTGTGGCCCGGATCAAGCTCTGTCCCGAGTCCGTATATAAATCCGGATAGTTTTAATTTTACGACCTCATCCGCGCCCGCGCCTGTTGGTGACCTCTCATCGGGAACGGGCACAGGAGGGGGCTCTGTTATACTTTCCTGGACGGCTCCGGGGGATGACGGCACTCAGGGGGATTTAATTTCAGGGAGCAAGTTTCTTGTAAAATATTCGTCTTATCCCGCAAAAGATTGGGACGCGATGGATTACAGCTGGTATATATCGACGGTGACGGCGGCGGGCTCGTCAAACGCTTTTACGGTGACGGGGCTCATTGAGAGAGCGACTTATTATTTCTACATCAAGACCGCTGATGAAAGGCCTAACTGGTCGCCTCTTTCCAACAAGACGACGACCTGGGCGATGTTCACATATCCGCGGGGAGACCTCGTTATTGACGAGATAAGTTGGAAGATTTCTGAATCGGGGGATTCTTTAGTAGGAAATAAAAGATATGTAGAGATACAAAACAGAAGCACATGGACAGTCGGCATTTCCCATTATTATGTGGGTACTGGCGGCGCCAGCGACGATATGCACTGGTCAAGCGGTGTGATACCTCCGGGTGGATTCTGGGTAATAGTTGACGGTGCGGGAACCGATCAGAGTTTGGGAAACAGAATTTATACATTTGAGAATAATAGCGATTTAGGCACTTTATTTGATTTAGTCGCAACAGATGATGTAATAGTAATATCAACAGCAAATACCGCGGGGCTGGGGCAGAATAAGGATAAGATTATTGATTTTGTGGCCTATACAGACGGCACGAATACACCCGTGGCAGAACCGATTGCGGATGTAAATGCCGCCATTGACGCGGGTCAATGGGATCTTTACGGAACGGGGGCGTCAAGTTGTGTGTGGGCGAGCAATGACAGTCAGCCGGGTGTTATAATCACGGAAGATTTTATACACAGGATACAATACGATGATATCGCAGGAAACTTGGCGACGCATTTTACAGTAACTTCTTATCCGTGTATAGGCGACACAATGGAATTTATACCGCCCGCCGCAGTTTCAAATCTCACTGCTTTGACCGGCGGTAACGGTCACGGCGGTGAAATAAAACTTGAGTGGACGGCGCCCGGCGACGACGGCACCGGAGGCGGCGATGCCGCCGCCTATCAGCTGAAATACGCTACAAGACAGATAGGCGCTGACGATTATGACGCGAGCTGGACAAATCTTTACGCCCAGAGCTGGACGCCCGTAACTTTTGGCACGGCGGAAAGCAGAATTCTTTCAATGCCCATAGAAGGCGCGACTTATTATTTTGCCATCAAAGCCCGTGACGGCGTCAACTGGGCGATCTGGCCCGGCACCTCGGCTATTATCAATTCTCAGAATTACAGCTACACAAGCTCATCCGCTCCGGCTCCGGTGAACGATCTTTTGGCAACGCAGGGCGATATAGAAGGTAAAATACTTCTCAGCTGGACAGCTCCGGGCGACGACGGCACAACTGGGGCGCTTGTTTCAGGAAGCCGTTTCCTTATAAGGTATTC
This sequence comes from bacterium, assembly GCA_013791675.1. GTDB lineage: Bacteria > CG03 > CG03 > CG03 > CG03 > CG03. The sequence goes on from VMTI01000208.1 coordinate 46,831, forward strand.
CACAAAAGAGGCGCAGGTATGGGACGATATGGATTACAGTTTCAACATCAGCACGGCAGTCGCCGCCTTAACGGAAAGCTCTCATGTTTTTACCGGTCTTGAAACCGGCGCCACTTATTATTTCTATATAAAAACCGCCGACGAAAGGCCGAACTGGTCGCCGCTTTCAAATAAAACGACGGCCTGGGCTCAAGTTGCCGTTGACGGTTTATCAAACGGAATTCTCACCGACGGAGACCACGACTGGAGTTTTGAACAGGTGACATCAAAAGCGAAATGGACTTACAACGGCGGAACTGCCGCGGACTACGAATCAACCACTACTCCTTATGACAGAGAGCAATTGTTCAAATGGTCAACGCTGACAACTAATTGGTCGGGAAGAGAAATTGTGACAAATAATTTCATAAACGGTGTGCTGGCTAAATCGTCTAACACAGCAAGTGTGCGGTGGCGCTCAACATCCGGTACTTTTGCCAATGCCCGTTTAAGAATTGTTGTTGAGTGGTATGATACGTCGTATAATCTTATATCAAAAAGCACAAGCACGGAATTTTCTCTCTCTACGCAAGATGACTGGTATCAGGCGACCTCCACATTTACGGCTCCGGTGGATTCTAAAAAAGCGAAGCTGAGATTTCAGGCTCTTTTTGTCGGCGGCGACGCAATTGTTTATCTGGATTCGGCTGGTTTCTGGACGGAAGGCGGCGACGAATACGCGCCTTGCCCCGTATCAAATCTGACCGCTTTAAGTCTGGGGACGGGGCTGGGGAGTCAGTTAACTCTTGAATGGACTGCCCCCGGCGCCGACGGAACTGGAACAGCCAATGTCACATCCTACGAAGTAAAATACGCCACGAAATATATATCTTCTTCTGATTTCGGCGCCGTCTGGACGAGCGTTTATCCGCAGAGCTGGACGCCCGTGACTTTCGGAACGAAGGAGAGCCGTCTGCTCACCGGCCTGGACGAGGGAAGCACTTATTATTTTGCTGTTAAAGCGACGGAAGGAAATTACTGGAGCGCATGGCCGGGCACCTCCTCCGTCGTGAACAGTTTGAGTTTTAATTTTCCCACTTCGTCCGCTCCCGCAAAAGTAAATAACCTTTCGGCTTTAACGGGCCCGGTCGGCGGGTCTGTCAAACTCAACTGGACGTCGCCGGGCGATGACGGCACGACGGGTTTTATATCGGGGCAGCTGCACATAAAATATTCTGCGACTGACGAGGCATGGGGTGCCATGCCGAACGAAATATTTATTTCAACGGAAGTGGCCGCCGTCACGGATTGTTCCTATACGGTTACGGGCCTAACCGAAGGCGTCACATATTATTTTTACATTAAGACGTCGGATGAGAAACCGAACTGGGCGGAAGAATCCAATAAAGCGTTTGCAGGGGCAGAGAGAACACCGCCGCCCGCGCCTAACGGACTTTTGTTTTATGATATTCACGACTGGAGTTTTGAGAACTCCAGCAGCACCGCTAAATGGTCTTACACAACGACAAATGCCGAGTATGGCTCTGCCACCAAGCAGTATGACAGGAATAAATCCTTTAAGTGGGGAACGCTGACAACCTCGTGGGGAGGCCGCGAGATAGTGACGGATAATTTCATAGCCGGCCTTGTGAGCAATTCATCCCACACCGCAAGCATACAATGGATGACTTCATCCGTGGAATTCACGGAGCCCTCCGCAAGATTTATAGTCGAGTGGTACAACAGTTCAAACTCTCTCATATCAAAGAGCACCGGCACGGAATTTTCGCTTTCTTCAACAGGCGGCTGGCATTTGATGACATCCACTTTTACATCGCCTGCCGACACCAGAAAGGCGAAGCTGATGGTCCAGTCAAAGAAGATCACAACGAGTTCATCAACGTTTGTTTATTTTGACGCTGCCGGCTTCTGGGCGGGCGAATGGGATGAAGTGCCGCCCGGCGCAATCAGCAATCTCACGGCGCTTTCTCAGGGAACGAATCTCAGCGGCGATATCACCCTCAAATGGACGGCTCCCGGCTCCGACGGGACGGGCCGGGAAGATCTTTATGCCTACGAGGTGAAATACGCCACAAAATATATTTCGACTAACGACTATGACGCGAGCTGGACAAGCGTTTATTCACAGAACTGGACGCCCGCGAATTTCGGCAGCGGAGAAACTCACATACTCACCGGCCTGGCCGAAGGAGCGACTTATTTCTTTGCCGTAAAGGGTTATGATGAGAGGAACTGGGGCGTGTGGCCTGGCACATCGTCAGCCGTAAACAGTTTGAGTTTTAAGTTAGCGTCGTCTTCCGCTCCTGCGGCGGTCAATGATTTGAACGCTGTAACGGGTGCGGCCGCGGGTGAGATAGATTTGTCGTGGACAACGCCGGGCGACGACGGCACCACGGGAGATTTAATC
>VMTI01000051.1 GCA_013791675.1 bacterium
CGCGAAAACCGCTCCCACCAAAGCGCCCATGCTGACGCCGGAAATCATATCTATCTTAACGCCTTTTTCAACCAGCGCTTTTATGACGCCTATGTGCGCCATACCGCGGGCTGAGCCGGAACCCAGAGCCAGAGCTGTCTTCGGGGTTTTCCTTAATATTTTACTAACCTCTTTGATCACTGTTCCTCCAATAGTTTTTTTATGGATTGCACGTCAAGCGAAAATTTTTCAAAAAGTTTTTTCTTATCCCTCGCCGAAAACGTAAAACCGTCGGCGCCGCGTCTGATAACTCGCGTATTCAATCCCGCTTTTAAAACATGCTTGCTTATTTCATCGGCAAGGCCGCCGGAGGTAACGCCTTCTTCCAGAACGATTATTTTCCTGAAAGGCCGGAACAAAGAAACTGTTTTTGCCGGATTAAGATAATTCTGGGCGGTAAAAGCCGCGACAGCCGGCGGAGACGATAAATCAGAAACGGCTTGCAGCGCATAGGAAACCAGATGCGGTCCCGCGACAGCAATACAGGCGCTCTTCCCTTCTTTCAGCATAACCCCGCAATCCGGAGAAAATTTACGGAGAGAGGTTTGAAACGGAAAATCCGGAGGGCTTCGGCGCAGCTTGATATAAACAGGATAATTCCATATTTTTTTTCTCCCGCCAAGAAAATAGCGCAGCAGTTTTCTTGTTTCGGAGGCGGAGTAAGGATCATACACCCTCATTGAGTATATTGACCGCATCATGGGAATGTCCCCCGTCATCTGATGGGTTTTCCCGTCGCTGGCATAGCACAAACCGGAATAACTCCCCGCGTAAATGACAGGCGTCTTCTCAGTGGCGTTGACATAAATCTGTTCAAAGCATCTCCTAAAAAAAGTCGCGTAGGTATTCACAACAGGAATAAAGCCGGAAAGCGCGAAACCCCCCGCCGTTGACGCCATATCCTGCTCGGCTATTCCTGATTCCACAAATCTTTTTCCGTATTTTTCCGCTATGGGCGTAAGCTTCATGGATTTTTCAAGATCGGCATCAAGAACAATTATCTTTTTGTTTTTTTTCATAAGAGAAAAAAGCTCGCCGGCAAAAGCGTCTCTGGTTGAAATTCCGCCGAAGGCTGCGCTTACGGATAAACGCGCGGCACGGGGATAAGAAATTTTCCAATCTTCAAAAGCTTTTCTTATGCATCCGGCGCCGGATGCCCCCGCAAGCTCATCCAGTATTTGTATATATTCATCCACCGACGGCACTTTTGAATGCCATACAGCTTTTCTTCTCGCCGGGTTTTTCATAGCCGTAAGCTCTGAGCCGGCGCCTTTGACGGTGTCGGATATAATAACGCAGTTATTCTTTTTATCCACCGCGCCGAAAGCTTTTTCTAAGCTCTTCATTTCATTGCCTTTCGCGGAAATAATTTTAAAGCCGAAACCCGATAGTGTTTTCTCAATATTGTCTATGGCTTTTATATCCGAAACGGCGCTGTCCGTTTGGAGATTATTTCTGTCAATTATCGGAACCAGCTCCGTCAGATGATGTTTTTTGATACTCATCAGAGCCTCAAAATTCTGGCCCTCCTGAAGCTCGCCGTCGCCGAGAATTACAAAAGCTCTCCTTTTTTCTTTTTTCAGTCGGGAGGCCATTATCATACCGGCGGCCTTTGAGAGAGACTGCCCCAGTGAGCCCGTGTTTGAAACAATCCCCGGAGTGCTCATATCCGTGTGCGCCTGCAGGCCGAGGGGTGTTTTGTAAGAAAGAAGCTTCTCAAAATCTATAATGCCTTTGGCCGCGAGCGCGGCGTACTGCGCGGGCGCGGCGTGGCCTTTGCTGAGTATAAGAAAATCCCCATTCCTCATTTCTCTGAAATAAAGATATGTCACAATATCGGCGCAGGAAAAAGTGGCGCCGAGCCAGCCGTGTTCCGCGGATTTTATCGCCGCAAGCGCGTTTATTCTGTTAACAGCGGCTATACTCTCAAGCATGCTTATATTGAGCTTTCCATGTAAATTCCCGAAAGCGTTTTGAAAAAGCTCTTTGTTTACAAGAAAGATGCTTTTGTTTGGATTCCCCTTTTTTTGTAAAAGGGGTGGCAGACCGAAGGCCTGACGGGGTATTTGAATTTTCGTCACTGAAAATTACTCAATAATGGAAGGTGCTCTCACCTATAAATTCCCTGAGAATGGAATTAGGCGGAACTCTCTTCGGCTGAATAGCCAG
>VMTI01000138.1 GCA_013791675.1 bacterium
ACTCGCTAAAGAAAAACGCCCTGACCTGCCTATCAACATTGCTATGATCCCACCTGTCGACCTTTGTTCCTTACTTAAGAAAAAAATTGCTTTTTCAAATAAAAGGGGTTATGATGTGTCTTCCCTTCCCTCGGTATAAGGCACAACGGCTTTATTTGCGGATTTCTATGAGGTCAACGCTGACAGAACCAATAAGTACTTTTGAACTCATTCGCACGGGAATGCGTTTTTTATCGTCTGTGAGCCACACCCATATGCGCCCCTTGGCGCTGAATATTCCCTCCTCGCGCATTTTGGGCTCCACCAAAATCGTGTTATATTTTTTACCCCCAACCTTTATTTTCTGTTTTTTAATAACTTCCACTTCCAGAGGCCAGAGCTTTTTATTGGTGTAAACATCCATAACTATTTTTTTGCCGACGGTCAAAGGCTTCATCCTGATAAAATGAAGCGCGCTGAGAACATCCAGCGCGAAAGGAGTGACATCCCATTTATCACCCTTGCTGACGGCCATATTCGCAGCGGTGTCTATTACGATAAGCTCTTCCCTATTTTTTTTACCCTCGCGCAAATGTTTTTCAAAACGCAGCGAACGTTGAGCATCGAGGTCCCATACAGATTCAATAATGTCTCGCACTTTATAAAAACTGTTAAAAAAGGGATAAGAATTCGCTGTGGAATACACTCTCCACGAAGAAGTGGAAATCCGCTCCAGTCCCAAAACCGCTTCGCCCACACTTATAAAAGACCAGTGCACATTGTAAACCAGTTCTTCCCTGTCCCCGAACGGAAGCTTCGCGGAATCCGCACCGTGAAGCGGCAAGACGCATATAAAAAGCGAAAAAAGAAACAGCGATCTTAAATTTCTCATCTCACTATTGTAGCAAAAAAAGGATGGGGACGGTTCTAATTCTTTTTTTCAACTTTCCACGGGAAAAGATTTCCGGGCCCGTGACACCTTTTGCCGCCTTTTTGCTATAATTGCCGCATGGAAAAAAATATAGAGCTGTCGGTTGTGATTCCCTGCAGAAACGAAGAAAAAAATATCGCCAGAGCCGTGGAACTGACGGACGCCTATCTTATTAAAAAGAATATCGCCGGAGAAATTATTGTTGTTGACGACGGCAGCGATGACACAACGTCCATTATCGCTGAGAAACTTATAACTTCAAATCCCGTGTCTGTTATAAAGCTCGCGAGCAACTTCGGCAAGGGAGCGGCTGTACGCAAAGGCGTTCTATCCTCATCCGGAAATTTTGTTCTTTTTACCGACGCTGATTTTTCAACCAATATATGTGAATTGGATAATTTCCTGCCCGTTTGCGGGTCCGGCGCCGATATTATTATCGCCTCAAGAAGTCTGCCGGGAAGCGTTCTTGATCCGCCCCAGTCGTTTTTCAGGAGGGCGCTCGGAACAATCTGCCGCGTTCTGGTAAGTTTGCTGGCCGTGAAAGGATACAAAGACACGCAGTGCGGCTTCAAGCTGTTCAGCAGAAAAGCGGCCGGAGAAATATTTCCACACCTTAAAACCGACGGCTTCGCTTTTGACGTGGAAATACTCGTCCTCGCTCATAAATTAGGACTCGGCGTAAAAGAAATGCCGGTAAAATGGAAAAACTCATCCGATTCACGGGTGAGCCCCGTTAAAGATTCATTTATTTTTTTTCTACAGCTTCTGCGCGGCTTTTAAGCGACAATAAAATTTCGCAACATATGAGTCCCGAAGGATAAGGGCGCCTGCCGCTTTTGTTGTTCTTTTTTAATTCTCTTTATCATACGGCGGGCTTTCCAATGGCTGGGGTCAATGTCCAGAATACGCTCGAAAAAAAGTATGGATTTATTTAAGTCGCCCTGTTTGTAATAATATTCACCGTAAAAATAATTCTCTTTCATTCTGAGCAGCTTTTCGCTGACGGGAATATTAGGAGGCGATATTTCCCGCATTATGCTGATTTCAACCCTCTCGGCGAACAATGAGGCGTCCGGCGTAATGTTTTTTCCGGGCGGGGCGCTCGCGCCCCATCCTTTCAGAATTATGCGCTGGGGGTCAATACCTTTTTTTATAAAGTACTGCCCAATATTAAGCGCTCGGCCTCCCGCCACAAGCATTTCACCTGAGCCGGATGGGGTTGAACCGGAAAAACCGGCAACTATAATTTCATTCGGCAAATCGTACATTATTTTAAATATATCGTCGAGAACGCCAAAAGCCGATTCTTTTATTTCAACGCTGCCGGGCTCAAAAAAAACCGGCAGATTAAAAACCAGCTTTATTCTGTCGGAGGTCATGTCCATACTTTTGAGGTATTCCGCTCTGGTCGCGAAATATCCCTCCAGATATTCCGCAAGCTGAACTTCTTTCGCAGGCGTCGAGCGGCCGAAACCCTCCGACAGCGACGCGACGACTTTTTCATACTTTACCTTTCCGGTGAGATATGTGAAAGCGTAAAGAAGCAGAAAGAATATCATCAGTATCGTCATAAGATTTCCGTATGGAACAATCCAGGTAGATTCTTCGCTCATTGCAAAATAATTTTTTTAACGACCGAGAGCATCTGCTGCGCATCCACAGGTTTAAGCAAAAGAAAAAACTCCGCTTCCTCAAGCGTTTTCGCGAGCATATCGGAGGACGCGTATCCGGTGATGACTATTATTCTGTTTTTCGGCACATTGCCGGATATCTTTTCAATAACTTCAAGGCCGGTGGCATCGGGCAGGCGCAAATCTATTATAACGCAGTCGTATTTGCCCGCCATGGCGTTTACAACAGCTTCGGCGCCGGATGAAGCCTCAACGACCTCATAATCGCAGCTGCGCAGAATATCGGCAAGCGTCTCCCTGACGCTGAAATCGTCATCCACTACAAGAATTCTTTTTTTCATAAATATTACAAGTCAGTCGGGAGATTCACCGTCACTTCCGTTCCCATACCCTCACGGCTTACGAACAAAATTTTACCCTTATGCCTTTCTTCTACAATCCTTTTAACAGTCGTAAGCCCGAATCCCATTCCCGAACTTTTGGTGGAAAAAAAAGGTTTCCATATCTCTTCCTTTTTATCTTCACTAATACCGCAGCCGGTATCGGAAAATTTTATTGTGATAAAATTTTTGTCCGAAGATAAGGTGATTTTTATTTCGCCCGGAGGCGTTATCGCCTCACAGGCATTTTTTATGATATTGGAAAAAACCTGCCTGATTTCCGAAGCGTCGGCGCGAACACGGGGAATTTTTTTTACGGCTAATTCAAAATCAATAAGTTTGTGTTCCTGTTCAAAAACTTCGGCGGATTCAGTGAGAATCCGGCCTATATCGCAAAGCGCGTAAACCGGCGGTTTTAATCTTGATAGGCTGAGGAGATCCTCTATCATAAACGATATCTGCTTTATCTCAATTTTTATTATATCCAGATGCCTGCCTATTTTTCCGCTCTTGGCCGCGGCGGGAAGCTGCGATTGTATAAAATACTGCGCGTTTTTTATCGCGGCTATGGGATTTCTGAACTCATGCCCTATTACTGCCACATGCTGGCCCAGTATACCGTCGGATTCCTGCGAACTTATCTGTTTTTTGAGTTTGCTTTTTATATCATTAAACCCGCTCAGTTTATCTTCAAGCGCCGATATTTCATCGGAGCTCACCCCCGGAGCTATATGCCCGCCGGCGAGAGATGCCAGACGTCCCGTCACATTTTTAGCGAAAGACATTGACTGAGCAAAAGTCAGGCAGATAACCAATATTGAAAATGCAAGAAAACCGCTGCGGAACCGCGTATAGACGCCGTGAAATTCTTTACTCTCTTCTTTAACGCTTAATGTCCAGCGCCCGGCCATAAGAGGATACGCTTTCTCAATGAATTCGCCTGATTCAACGGGGGTTTTCCTGTTTTC
>VMTI01000115.1 GCA_013791675.1 bacterium
GCCCATTATCCTATTCCTATGCTTATCAGAAGTGACGACAAAAAATAATCCGTTACAAGTATCATCACCATCGCCGTGACGACCGCCCTGGTCGTTGCTTTCCCCACGCCCTCCGCGCCGCCTTGCGTTATCAGTCCGTTATAGCATGAAATCCACGCGATAATCAAAGCGAAAAAAACGGTTTTTATCAGGCCGTGGGCAAGATCCGATATTCCCATCTGGGTTATTTCATCCCAGTATTTTGAAAAAGGAATATTGAGCTTATACATGCCGACGATAAGTCCGCCGAAAATACCGGAACAGTTTGAAAAAACAACAAGAAAAGGAAGCGCCGCGATAAAAGCTATGAAGCGCGGCACACAGATATATTCCACAGGTTCAGTGCCGAGCGTATAAAGAGCGTCTATCTGCTCCGTCACTTTCATGGTGCCGATTTCAGCGGTCATAGCCGCTCCCGCGCGGCCGGTCACAACTATTGACGTCAGCACGGGGCCCAGCTCAAGTATCATGGAATAGCCCACAGCCAGTCCCACATAAATGGGTTCGTTAAAAACTGAACGGAAAGTTTCTCCCGTCTGCAGCGCGAGAACCATTCCCGTAAAAAATCCGCACAGCGCCGCCAGCGGCACGGATTGGGCTCCTATAAAAAGCACCTGTTCAGCGGTGTTTTTCCAGTCAATACGCCCGCTGATTATGGCTTTGACGGTCTTATATAAAAGCACAGAAGCGTCGCCGATCTCACCGAAAGTTTGTTCCATGTATTTTTTCATTTTTTACTCACATACACGCGCGGGACGCGGCAGGAGATGCCGCAGCAGATTTCATAGTTTATGGTACCGCAGGTATCCGCTATCTCCGAGGCGGATATCGACTCCCCTCCCTGATTTCCCATAAAAACAGCTTCATCACCGACGTGGGCGCCGGGGATATCCGTCACATCTATCATTGTCATATCCATACAGACGCGCCCGGCTATGGGAGCCCGGCTCCCGTGGATAAGCATACTGCCTTTGTTGGAAAGCTCACGCCTTACGCCGTCGGCATAACCGGCTGGGAGAGTGGCTATAACAGAATTTCTTTTCGCTTTCCACGTCCCTCCGTAAGAAACACTTTCACCCCGTTTTATTTTTCTTATATAAACGATTCTGCTTAAAAAGCTCATGACGGGTTTAAGCCCGCTGTAAGAAGGATAGGGTTTGAGTCCGTAAAGGCCTAAGCCCGGCCTGATATGCGTGCATGTATTAATTACAAAACGCTCGGCCGCTGTGTTGGACGCGTGTAAAATTTTCGGCGATACCCCTGCTTTGTTCAATTGTTTTATAAGATTTCTAAATTTCCCCGCCTGATTCAAGGTAAGTTTTCTGTCCGTGTCCGCCGAGGGGAAATGAGTGTATATGCCCTCTATCAGCAAATTCTTAATTTTTGAAAGTTTAATTATATTGTCATAAGCACCCGTTACGGCAAAGCCTATTCTGTTCATTCCGGTATCAACTTTAATATGCACGGGAACCGGCGCGCGGGATATTTCCGAAAGGGATTTTCCAGACTCAAGAGACGCTATTGTCGGGGTGAGACGGTATTTTATGACTTCCCTGAAATTAGTAAAGGGATAAACGCTGCCGCCGATAAGAATACTGCTTTTTATGCCGGCTTTTCTAAGTTCTATTCCCTCTTCAATAAGCGCTACGGAAAAAAAATTTACGCCTTCCTTTTCCAGTGTTCGCGCTATTTGCACCGCGCCGTGTCCGTAAGCGTCGGCTTTAACCACGGCTATTACCGGTGTTTTACGCGATAATCCGCGGCAGTTGATTTTTAGATGAGCCAGATTTATTTCGCAGTAAGTGGGCCTGATCATATACTCATTTCTTCGCCTAAAGGTTTTTCCAGTTCGGTAAACAGCGAAAACTTCTGCATGAATTTCAGCTCAATTGTGCCGGTCGCCCCGTTTCTCTGCTTCCCTATTATCACTTCCATGACGGGATTGGGAACATTTTCCTCAATGTCCTCCTGGCTGTGAAGAAAAAGCACAAGATCCGCATCCTGCTCAATTGCCCCCGAATCACGCAGATCCGACAGTCTCGGACGGCTCGCTTTGCCCGTGCGCTTTGTGACTTCCCTGGAAAGCTGCGAAAGAGCTATGATGGGAACGCTCAGCTCTTTTGCCATTATTTTTAAATCCCTTGATATTTTGGATATTTCAAACTGCCTGCCCTGCCTGCTGTATTTTTCATCAGCAGACATAAGCTGAAGATAATCTATGATTATCAGCGCGAGCCCTCTCTCCGAGCTGATTTTCCGCGCTCGCGTCTTCATTTCAAGCACTGACGGAGAAGATGTTGAATCTATAAAAACCGGATAATTCATCAGCCTGTTCACGGTGCTGTTTATTTTATCTTCCATTTGACTGGTGATGCACTGGTCAAGGGCTTCATATCTGAGGCTGTTGCCGGAAATATGGGCTTCGGCGGCGAGAATTCTTCTGAATATTTCGTCAGATGTCATTTCCAGAGAAAAAACACACACCGCCGGCGCTTTGCTGTTTTCATATTTTTTTACAAGCTGGGACGCCGCATTCATGCATATGTTTATGCCGAAAGTCGTCTTCCCGACACTGGGCCTTGCGGCAATTATAATGAGCTGCCCGGGCGACATACCGAAAGTTTTCTGGTCCAAATGCCTGTATCCGAATTTCACTATAGTGCTGTGCTTGGTGTCGCCTATACCGTTTATAAAATCTTTTCCGAGTCCGCTGAGCGTATCAAACTCTCTGGCGCTGGTCAGATCCGATGTCACCTGCATTATGCTCTGCGCGGAACTGTCCATAACTTCCTTGGCCGGCCTCGTGTCCTTAAAGCACATGTTTATTATGTCGGCGCCCGACTGAATAAGGCGCCTCAGCATATACTTGTCTTTTACAATCTTCGCGTAATCGCCGGCGTGCGCCGACACCTCTACCGTTTCAACCAGATACGAAAGGTACTCAATCCCTCCGATTTTCTCAAGCTCATGTTTGCCGTCAAGAGCCGATTGCAGCGTTATCAGATCCAGCGGCGTGGAATTTGCCAGAAGTTCAATGAGAGTTTCATATATGATGCGATGCCTGTCGTCGTAAAAAACTTCTCCCTTGAATCCTATTATCGCGCTGACGGTATGAATTATATCCTTGTCCATCAGCACCGCTCCGAGCACCGCTCTTTCCACTTCTATGTCATTCGGCGGAACATTAAATTCCGGATTACCGGCGATATTTGAATTTTTTTTCGCCGTCATTTATTCCTTCGCCGTCACCCATACTTTTACTGAAGCGCTCACTTCCGGATGAAGCTTGATTTCAATATCATAAATCCCGATTTCCTTTATGGCCTCTTTTATGATTATTGATTTTCTGTCAACATTTATATTTTTTTCCGCGAGCGCATCCGCTATTTCGGAAACGCTTAATGCCCCGAAAAGTTTTTTCTCCTCGTGCACATTCTTTGATATATTGATTTCGGTTTTGTTTATCGCCTCCGCCGCATCTTTCGCTTTCTGAAGAATTTTTCCTTTCTCGGCGATATAACGCGATTTCATTTTTTCAACCTGCTGTTCGGAATGCTTTGTCGCTTTTAAAGCAAAGCCCCCGGGCAAAAGATAGTTTCTCGCGTATCCGTCGGCAACAAGCTTTACCGCGCCTATATCCCCCAAATTTTCAACATTTTTTGTCAGTATAACTTTCATATTTCCTCCTCGGGGCAGTATTTAATAATGCCCCTCTGCCTAACCTTCAATTTTTTTATGTTTTTTAAATTTCACCCATCTGCTCATCACTCCGATTGCGGCCGCCGCCGGCCATAAAAAAGCGAAAGAGGCGGTGACAGCAGTTCTCAAAAACGGCCCCGCTCCGGCGCTCCGAAGCCATGCCCATATTATTCCGCATCCTGATACAAAGAAAAAAAATACTGCCACTGTCAAAATATTTTCCGATAAATAGGAGACAAAGAAATATTTCTGCGCGGCCGCCTGAAAAGCCAGCGCGAAAGACAATACATAAATGGAAACAGGCACCCCCTTCGCTGAAACGTCAAACGCGGTTTTTCTGCCCGTTATAAATCCTATGAATATGAGATGAAGAAAATAACCCGCTGTTAACATAATAAGCGCCATGGCGGGAATGATCCTGAAAGCTTTTTCCGCCACGGCAGCCGCCGCCTGAGGGTTGGCTATAATTGCCGCGCTCCCTGAAAGAGAAAACAGAAATATTTTAGACAACCCGCGGAAGACGCCCGCATCGGATACCAGGGAAAACATTTCTCCCGCCGCAAGCATCGCAAAAACGGCGGAAAAAAAACCCATAAAAAGTTTTCTGAAATAATTTGCCGGATTTTTAAGTAATCCTGCGGCGATACATCCTGACGCGGCGGAAACAAAAATCAAAAAACCCGACGGCGCCGCTGTGATAACAACGATTGCCGTGCTCGAGGCCAGCAGCGCCAGAAATTCGCGCTTCCTGCCGGATGAGTTTAAAATCCCCAGAGAAACGGCTCCGGGAAAATAAAAAACCGGCATTATGGCTCCGAGAGCCAGCATTGTCAGTGTCACCGAGGCGAAAACCGGAAATTTCACGCGGGCCACAGAGCCCTTTCCCTCACAGGGAAATAAAACCATATCAGATCGTGTAAGGAAGCAGCGCTATTTGCCGGGCTCTCTTAATTGCCGTTGTCAAAGCCCTCTGATGGCGAGCGCATGTTCCCGTAATCGCAGAAGGAAGAATGCGGGCGCTCTCGCCTATGAAATTAGCCAGAACACGCACATTCTTGTAATCTATTTCCATCCGTGTTTTACAGAATCTGCAGCTTCTTTTCGGCCTGACCGTTTTTGAAAATCTTTTTTTAAATGTTTTTTTTTCCATTTTTCTCTCCTGCTTTATATTTTACCTTTTAAAAAGGCACCTCATCTTCCGAAGGACTGCCCGGCGGCTCATCCTGTATGTCCCCGGCCGACGCACTTCCGTCATGCGCGGCTTCGTCACCGGCGCTTCGCGGCCCGCCTGATAAAAACTGCACAGACATCGCCACAACCTCAAGCTTGGATCTTTTTTCTCCCTGTGGATTTTCCCAGCTGCTGCTGACAATCCTGCCATCTATAAAAACAGGACTCCCTTTTTTAAGATACTGCGCGCAGTTCTCGGCCGAGCGGCCCCACACGGACACAGGAACAAAAGAAACCTGTTTCTTCTGTTCTCCTGAAACCTTATCCCGGTAAACTCTGTTGCAGGCGACGGTAAAATGAGTCACCGCCTGATCGGTTTTCGTGTAGCGTTTCTCCGGATCCCTCGTGAGATTTCCCATCAGCATCACTTTGTTAAAATTAGCCATTTCTAACCTCCCTTTTTGTGTTCATTCCCTTTTTTGTAAAAGGGGTGGCTCGCTCTTGGCGAGACGGGGTATTTGTCCGACTGCTAATCATCAAGTTTCAGCGTCATAAATCTGAGAATAGCGTCAGTGCGCCTGTAAAATAAAGAAAGATTGTTGGGTACTTCCGCTACAAGTGATGAAAACTTCACATAATAGTAAAATCCCTCTTTGTTTTTTTTGATCTCGTAGGCAAGCGTTTTTTTGCCCCAGTTCTGCTCCGACAACACCGCTGTCTTCTTCTCTGATAAAATCCCTTTTACTTCTTTAAGGATTTCATCCTGCCGTTCCTGATTTGCGTCAGGCTGCACAATAAAAATTGTCTCGTAATTCACGAAACCTCCTTTTTGGCCTTAAGTCCGCCGCGCGGCGGAAAAGAAAGCTCTTAATAACCAACTGTCTGAATCTGTTTATACAATATCCCTCAGAATAAATCAAGCACAATATCATGCAGGGCGATTATAACCGGAAGAAACACAAGCGCCACAATTGACATAAGCTTAAGAAGTATGTTGATTGACGGGCCGGATGTGTCTTTGCACGGGTCGCCCACAGTATCGCCTATGACGGTCGCCTTATGCACATCTGAACCTTTTCCGCCGAGGTTTCCCTCTTCCACATATTTTTTCGCGTTATCCCAGGCGCCTCCGGCGTTGGCAAGGAACAAAGCCAGCGGCACGCCCGTAACGAGAGAGCCCGCCAGAAATCCTCCCAAAGCCTCAACCCCGAGAAAAGCGCCCACAAGAACCGGCACAATGACGGCCGCTATTCCGGGCACTCTCATCTGAGCCAGAGCCCCGTCGGTAGTTATGCTCACGCACCTTGCTGAATCGGGCAAAGCTGTTCCTTCCATAAGCCCTGGAATTTCCCTGAACTGCCTGCGCACCTCGTCAACAACGCTTATGGCGGATTTGTTGACCGCCGCGGTCGTGGCCGCAGCGAAAATAAAAGTTATCATGCCTCCTATAAAAAGGCCGGCGACAACTTTCGCGTCCAGAATGTTTATGATTGACATACCGTCGGCAGCCTTAGACAAACCCGCGTTCTGGGCGTACGCTGTAAAAAGAGCCAGCGCCGTGAGAGCCGCGGAACCTATGGCAAAACCTTTTCCTATGGCCGCCGTCGTGTTTCCGACAGCGTCAAGATTTTCGGCGCGTTTTCTCACCTCCGGCCCCATATCCGCCATTTCGGCTATTCCCGCCGCGTTATCAGCGATGGGCCCGTAAGCGTCAACCGCCACAGTCATACCGGTTATTGAAAGCATGCCTATGGCCGAAAGCGCCACGCCGTATATGCCGGCGCACTTAAAAGATAATATTGTCGCGGCGGCTATTGCGAGTACTGAAAAACCCGTTGAATACATTCCGTTTGTCAGCCCCGACAGGATATTCATCGCCGGGCCGGATTTTGAGGCCTCGGCAATTTTCTGCACCTGTTTTCCTGAAGTGTAATATTCCGCCGTGTATCCGACGATAAGGCCGGCTATGAGCCCAGCCGCGATAGCGCCAAACGGCCCGAATTTGGCGATGTCCGGGTTGTCATACCACAAAGCCGTTATCGCCAACGCCCCTATCACAAAAAAACCGGAAGCCGAAAGGAGGCCGTTCATCAACGCCGTCTGGGCGCTTACCTTCTCGCTTGTTTTTACAAAGAATTTTCCTATTATGGATGACAACAGCCCCCAGCTTATAATGAAGAAAGGCAGGAAAATTCCTTTTATATCGCCCGCGGCCGCGGCTATAACACACGCGGAAATTATCGCGCCGACGTACGACTCATAAAGATCAGCTCCCATGCCGGCGACATCGCCCACATTGTCGCCAACATTATCGGCTATGACCGCGGGATTTCTGGGATCGTCTTCCGGTATTCCGGCCTCCACTTTCCCCACCAGGTCAGCTCCCACGTCCGCGGCTTTCGTGTAAATACCGCCTCCGACACGCGCGAAAAGAGCCACAGAACTGGCGCCCATACTGAAGCCGACAATTATATTTGTTACATTTTTCAGATTCAAAGCGAAGTCAGGAGATGAAAGGCCTGCCATCCACATAAAAAATATATACATCAGCGTCAGTCCTAAAAGTCCGAGACTCGCCACCGAAAGGCCCATAACCAGTCCCGCCGGAAAAGCTATGTTAAGCGCTTCGTTTAAGCCGGTTACAGCTGCCTGCGCGGTACGGGCGTTGGCGCGTGTGGCTATGGACATCCCTATAAAGCCCGCCATGATGGAAAAAAGAGCGCCGCTTATAAAAGCTATGGGCATCATCCTGTTCAGTGTAAAAAACATAATAACGGCGACTATCAGAACAAAAATTCCTATCTGTCTGTATTCTCTGGCGAGAAACGCCATCGCGCCGTCATGAATAAGATTTGAAATCTCAATCATCTTGGATTTTCCGGGTGACGCCTTCAGAATTTGAACGACCAGCGCCGCCACCATGATTAACCCCACAATTCCGCTGATAAGCGGAATGTAAAAAAGAGAAACATTTTCAGTCATTTTTATAACCTCCTAAAAATAGCACAAATCATTTTTCAATTCTAACAAATTTTCTGTCAAAAATAAACAGTCCGCATCCACTAATCACGCTATCAGGTATTGCCGCGCCGTTCCTCTAAAAATTCGGCTATTCCGTTAATAACAAACTTTATGTCACTTCTGTCAATTATAAAAGGCGGCAGAAACCGCAGAATATTTTCCTTGCAGGCGTTTATCAAAATGCCTTTTTTAAAAAGGTACGCCACAATTTCCCCGGCGACGGCTTCTTTGAATTCTACTCCAATCATAAGCCCATCTCCGCGTATTTGGCGTATCACGTCAAAACGCCCGGCAAGCTCCGTAAGCGATTTCCGCAGGAAATCTCCAAGCGCATTAATTCTTTTCAGCATTTTAGCGTCAATAGATTGAAGCGTGGCAAAACCCGCCGCCACGGCGAGAGGATTACCTCCGAAAGTGGAACCGTGAGAACCGTAAGGGAAATATTTTACGAGAGCGTTATCAAGAATCGTTATACCCAGCGGAAGCCCCCCTCCGGCGGCTTTAGCAAGAGTGAGTATCTGAGGCCTAACACCGCTCTTTTGAAAAGAAAAAAGACTGCCCGTCCGGCCGAAACCCGTTTGTATTTCGTCAAAAATAAGAATTAGTTTATATTTCACACAAAGTTTTTTAAGCTCCTGTAGAAAACGCTTATCAGCCGGATAAACACCGCCTTCGCCCTGAATCGGCTCTACAAGAACTGCCGCTGTTTTGGGCCCTATAAGTTTTTTCACGGATGAAATATCATTTAATTTCGCGTAATCAAAACCCGTAAGAAGCGGACGAAAACCTTTATGGAACTTTTTCTGGCCTGTCGCCGAAAGCGTTGACATTGAACGGCCGTGAAATGAATTTGCAAATGATATTATCCTGAATTTCTTTTTGCCCTCGCCGGCTTTTCTGACGAGTTTTATCGCCAGCTCATTCGCCTCGCCGCCGGAATTGGAAAAAAACACCTTTCCCGGAAATGTTTTTTTAATCAGCAGGTCCGCGTATTTTTCCTGGCTCATATCCGTGTAGAGATTTGAAACATGCAGGTATTTTCCGAGCTGCTCTTTCACGGCCTTAACGACGGCCGGAGGCCTGTGCCCGAGAACATTCACCGAAATTCCGGATATAAAATCAAGATATCTTTTGCCGGTCTTATCCCATATGTATTTACCCTGAGCTTTGGACACGGTCAAGCATACCTTTCTGTAAACCGGAAGAATATTTTTCATTTTGTGATTATATTAAAATACCGCCGCCCCCGCAAGAAAAATATATCCGGAATTATTTCTGAAGTCAAACAGTTTCCTTTAA
>VMTI01000216.1 GCA_013791675.1 bacterium
TCTTTTGTCGTGGCAACTTCGGGCGGCCAGTTACAGTAGTTTGTTATGCCGTAAAGTTTTTTATCGGCGCCAATGGCGTAGATTATTTCTGTGATGGCAGGCGATAGCGATACAACTCTTATGCCTTCCGGCCGATCTCGGCGTGCGCATCCGGAAACGAGGATAAAAGCTGATAAAAAAATTAATATTCGCATAAAAAAAACCGGCCTTTGCAGGCCGGCTCTAAAACTGAAAATAATCAGGACCTCCCGCGAAGCAAATTTTACATTCCGCAGGTGTTCGGGCTTTACCGTTGCGGGGCAGCGGCTGAATTAAACAGCGCTTTCCCTGCGAATCAACATAGTGTACAAAAAAAAGGCGCCGGAGGAAAGTCCCAAAGACCTGACCCCTTTCCATTTGACACAATAGAGGGGGGTTTGTAGAATTTTTATAAGAAGCGCCGGAATCAGCGCGGGGAGGTTATGTTTATGATCAGGGAAGCTATTATCAAACTTTGCGGCGGGAACGATCTTCAAAGCAGTGAAACAGAGGCTGTTTTCAGGGAAATAATGGAAGGCACGGCGACACCGTCGCAAATGGCGGCGTTTTTGACGGCGCTGCGGCTTAAAGGCGAGACTGTTGAGGAAATCACCGCGGCCGCGAAAATAATGCGCGAAAAAATGATAAAAATTAATGTCCGCGCGGGGGTTGATATAGACAGGGAAGAGATTAACGAGGACAGGGAAACGATAATTGACACCTGCGGAACAGGCGGGTCGGGCACCAACACATTCAATATTTCCACCACGAGCGCGTTTGTCGTGGCGGGAGCGGGCATCAAGGTAGCCAAACACGGCAACCGTTCGGCTTCATCTCCCTGCGGCAGCGCGGATGTGCTTGAAAATCTGGGCGTGGACATAACGATGAGTCCTGAAAAGTCCGCCGAGTGCGTAAAAAAAATAGGCATCGGGTTTCTTTACGCGCCGCTTTTTCATCCTGCTATGAAAAATGTGGGCGCCACAAGGAAAGAGATAGGCGTAAGGACAATTTTCAATATTCTCGGCCCTCTGGCCTCGCCCGCGGGGGTGAACGCACAGGTTCTGGGCGTGTATTCCGCGGATTTGGTTGAGGTGATGGCAAATGTGCTGAACAACCTGAAAATGAAGAGGGCTTTTGTCGTGCACGGCCTGGACACGCTTGACGAGGTCACCATAACCGGACCGACGCTTGTGGCCGAGGTGAAAAACGGGAAAGTGACGGTGAGCAAAATAAGGCCGGAGGATTTCGGCATGACCAGCCGCCATCCTAAAGAAATAGAAGGCGGAAGCGCTTCCGAAAACGCGAAGAAAATTATCGGTGTTTTAAGCGGCGAAAAAGGCGCATGCCGTGACATTGTTCTTCTTAATTCCGCTCTTGCCATTGTCTGCGCGGGGGGAGCGAAAACTATTAAAGAAGGAATTAAAGCCGCTGAAAAATCAATAGATTCAGGCGCCGCCATGGAAAAACTCCAGGAACTTAGAAAAATAAAAAAGTGAACAATCGCTTATCCCCGACGGACGCCAGCCGCCGATTTTTTTAATTATGAAAATTGTTCTTGCCACGGGGAACAGCGATAAAGTGAAGGAAATCAGAAATATTCTCAGGGACTGCGGCGCCGCGCTTATTTCTCTGGGCGAATTTCCGCCGATAGAAGTGGAAGAAGACGGCCTGACTTTTTTTGAAAACGCCAGAAAAAAAGCGTATGAAATATCCGTTCATACAGGGCTTCCCGCGCTTTCCGATGATTCGGGGCTTGTCGTGGACGCGCTTGGCGGCGCTCCGGGAATCTATTCGTCAAGATACGCCGGAAAAAAAGTCTCATACGGGGACAATGTGAGGAAACTGCTGTGTAAAATGAAACACTGCCGCTCCCGTAAAGCGGAGTTTGTCTGCGTGAGCGTTCTTTATTTTCCCGACGGCGCTATTTTTACATCGCGCGGCCGGCTCAAAGGAATAATCTCAAAAGAAGCTTCGGGAGACGGAGGTTTCGGTTATGATCCCGTTTTTTACATACCCGGAAAAAGAAAAACGCTTGCCGAAATGACGGACGATAAAAAGAATTTAATAAGTCACAGGGGCGAAGCTTTCCGGAAAATAGGAAAAATAATCAAACGCCTGACAGCCGGCGAAAAAGCCGAAACGTCCCGCCACGGCGAATGCGGCACTTCGTCCGAAGGAGCAGTGACGGACCCGCCGTCGAGTGCCGAAAACAGCGGCCAGTGAAAAGAATTAAGGACGTCCCCTTTTTCTCTTCCTTTTTCTCCTTTTTCCGGAAAAGAATTAGAACCGTCACTGTTTTTTTTGTAGTGAGCGCTCATCTTTTCGCCTCGGGCGTTACGCTTACTGAGATAGCGGGAGATATTTTTAATTACCGTCTTGACGAGGCTTTCCGGAAAATACAGCTCTCCGCCAATCCCGGCGGACTTTCAGCTTTGAGGGATGAAGAAAAAGCTTATGCGCTCGCGCTTTATTTAATGCACAAAGGCCTTTACGGCGAAGCTCTGGATGAAATGACAAAATCGGGAGCGCCGGAAACGGATAAATGGAAAAATTATATTTCCGTCATGAAAGAAATAGCGGCCGGTTTTGAGGCCGAAAACATAGCAGGTTTCAATGTGCGGTTTTACAACCGCGATAAAGTGATGCTGCCTTATCTGCGGAAAGTTCTTCCGGAAATAAGCAGAGCAATGAAACGGATTTTTGGTTTCCGCCCCGGCGGAGTTGTTCTTGAGATTTATCCCGACAGAGAAAAATTTTTAAAGGCTTCAACGCTGAGCGAAGACGAGCTTGAAAGATCCGGCACAGTAGCCATCGCGAAATTCGGGCGGCTTATGATACTCAGCCCCCGGCTTCTTCCTTACGGATACGCATGGCAGGATACTGTCTGCCATGAATACATACACCACATAATAGGCAATTTTACGGGAATGAACATTCCTCTGTATCTGAATGAGGGAATAGCCAGCACTTTTGAAATTCTGTGGAGAAAATCCGCGCCCGAACTTGAACCTTCGGTGAAGAGCGAGCTCGCCCGCGCGAAGGCGGACGGCTTTATAGCATTTGAAAAGTTTGAGAGAGGAATGCCGTCACTTGAAAATCAGAAGGACGTGGCTCTGGCTTTCGCGGAAGTGAATTATCTTGTTTACGGCATGTACGCCGAGGGCGGTGCGAAAAAAATAAAAAAGTTCCTGGCCGGCTGCGGGGAATCGGGTTTTGAAAAAAGTTTCATCGCCAATTTTAGCGGCGTTGACGATTATATGGCTTCTTACTGGAGAAATGTAAAAAATAACGAGTGGGTATACAGCGGCTCGTCGCCGGATTTTATATTCTGGAAGGAAGACGACGATTTTCTGCCGTTATCCATAAAAGATTACATGAGGCTCGGCGACAGGTTGAGGATGACGGGAAAATACGCTCTGGCAATCGGGCAGTACGCCAAAGCGGAAAAACTTGAGCCGGGAAATGCTCTTGTGATGATTAAAATCGCCAAGACTTACCGCTCGTCGGGAAACAGTGAAAAAGCCGGAGAATATTTCGCGAAAGCCGCGCTCGTTTCGCCGGACGATTTCGTGTGCCTCGTCTCCCGCGCCGATTTTTTTATAGAGGAAGGAAAATATGCCGAAGGCGCTTCTCTGATTCTCAAAGCCCTTGAGCGTAATC
Organism: bacterium; assembly: GCA_013791675.1. Lineage (GTDB taxonomy): Bacteria > CG03 > CG03 > CG03 > CG03 > CG03. The sequence continues at coordinate 3,679 of VMTI01000216.1, forward strand.
CTTTTTACAAAAAGGGATATGAAGAGCTTCATAAAATATATCTGAAAACCGGTCAAAAGAAAGAAGCCGCTCGGTGCGCCGCTCTTATGGAAATGCTGTGATTAAAAAAAACGCTTCCGATATAGCGAAAATTGTTCCTGATTATTCAGGCGGTGAAGCGTACATTGTAAACGAAGAAGAACTCACGCGCATAAAAGAACGTTCGGCGCTGTCGGGGCTTCCGGGAAACATGGAAATAAAGCGCGCGCTGGAGGACAAATTCATCAACGGCCCACCCGGCGCCATGGTCGTTTACATGGACATAAACGGTTTCAAGCCGTACAACGATAACTATGGTTTTATAAAAGGCGATAAAGTCATTAAAGAGCTTGCCGGATGTTTTGCCTCGTCGGTAAAAGGTTTTGCCGGGCATATAGGCGGCGATGATTTCGCGGCGGTGATAGAGGATACCTCCTTTGATTCGCTTATGGCTGCGGTGATTCCTTTTTTTGAGAAGAAGCTTGAGGAATTTTACGACTCTTTGGATTACGAAAGAAAATGCATAATAACTTTTGACCGCTCACGCAGGAGAAGCCGCTATCCGCTCATGGGCCTGACGGTGGTCGGATTCGGCAAGATCCGGGATTTTAAAACAGCCGACAGCGTCGGTGAATTCGCGGCGGAGCTTAAAGGAGCCGCAAAACTTAAATCGGAAAAGTATATGGGCAATTCCATTGTTTTTAAATATGCCGGTTCTTCGCTGACACCGCTGGAAGACATAATATGCGATGAGAAAATCCCGCTGCAAATACGCCGCGGCGCTGTTGAGGCGCTGGGCGAGGGCGGGGATTTTTCATACGGGGGGATACTCGTTAAAATACTCGGAGAAGACATTGAAATGCTTTTAAAAAAAAGCGCTTTATACGCTCTCGGCAGGCTCGGATTAAAAGAAACAGCTCCTGACGTAGCCAAATTTCTCAGGCATACTTCAGCGCATCTGAGAATGCGCTCCTCGGAAGCCCTCGGCGAAATGGGGTTGCCCCAATATGCTGAAAGTGTTGCCGCGCTTTTGGATGATAAAAATTATTTTGTCAGAAAAGCCGCTGTTCTGGCGCTCGGAAAACTGGCGGATTCAGCCTGGTGCGGACTTCTCAAAAACAAACTGAACGACGGAGGCGCTAATTACAGGCGTGTCAGCGACGAGGCGTTTATTTCTCTTGCCATGCTCGGGGACAAAGACACGCTTGAAAGCCTGCCGGTGTTTATAAACAATGATACCGTAGGTATGGATTTGAGGGTGCGGGCTTTGAGAATAATGAGGGAGCTTGAAAATTATCCCGGAGGCGCTCTTGTTCTGAAAAATATGGAAATGAAAAGTTCCGTAATAAAAGCGGAATGTCTGGAGGCCGTAGCTGACCTTCTGCGCCGGGGCGCGCTGAAGCTTGACGAGGAAAAAGAAGAAGCCCTGTTTTCTCTTGTTTCCGATAAATCCGCCGGAGTGCGACGCGCTTTAGCTTTTTTTTGCGGCGAGTCGGCGGGAAAATTTTCGGTCACAGCGCTAAACACGCTTATAAAAGATGTTTCTCCGGAAGTGCGGGGTTCCGCTGTCTCGGCGCTGGGAAAATTTCCCGGCAGGGGAGAGGATATTCTGACTTTTTTTGATGATGTAAGCTCATTTGTCCGTTTCTCGGCGGTAAAAGCGCTGGTGGAAACGGATATGCCGGATTATATTTTAAGCCGAGCGGTGGAAAAACTGCGGCTGCTTCTGAAAGACCCGTCTCATGAAGTCGCCGAAGCCGCGTCCAAAACAATTTTAAGCATAATCCGCCGCAAAAAGGAAATTATTTAAGCAGTTTAAGAAATTGTTCGACTGTCAGGTGAGAGCGTTGGATTTCTCTTTTGAGTAAATAAGGCGCAAGCTCTTTGTGATCCGGAATAGACAAAATGGGATAACCGGGTTTGGGATTATACAGTATCATGTGGCTGCCCTCGCGGCGGGAAAGAATATATCCTATTTTGTGGAAAGCCTTAATGGCCTTGCGTCCGGAAATATTGACAAGTTTCCCCAATTTATAAAGCGGATGCGGGAATGCTCACAAAACATTCCTGCACAGGGTCGGCAGGAATATGTACCCCTTTTTCTTTGGCAACCCTCAGCCAGCCGCGAATGGCTTCACGAATATTATGAAGCGCGGAGTCTTTGGTTTTCCCCTGGGATATGCAACCCGGAAGAGTGGAACATTCGGCGACGTAGCCGTGGTATTCAAAATCGTACGTTAATTCAACACGAAATTTCATTTTCCTCACCTCCTATTGTGAAGTTTAACACGCATAGATAATTGTGTCAATATGCTGTGGGCGCAAAATGATAATTTCCTATTTGAGCAAAATGAAAACTTCCCCTTTTGCAATAATAAAAAGCAAAAGGGGGCAGTCATGGAAAAGGAGTTTATCA
>VMTI01000158.1 GCA_013791675.1 bacterium
CAGCTATGAAGAATGAAATATTCTTCGCACCTCTCTTAGAGAGGACAAACAACAAGTAAACAGTAAAACAAACCAGAAGTAATCTTCGCGGGCTTAAAATACTTGACAAATATAGATAGGTTTGATACTATGTATATAAAAGGAGGCATAGTATGAGTAATTATGCATTGAAGGTAAACACCAATTGGCTGAAGAGAAAGAGAGATTCTCTGATAAAGAGAATGGGGAAAGCGAAACCTTTTGTCGCCGGCAGCGTAGTAACAGTCAATAAAAAATGTGGCAACAAGAATTGTAAATGCGCAAAAAGCGATTACAGGCATAAGACTTTTTATCTGATGTACAAGGAAAAGGGGATAACCAAGGGAGTTTATATTCCGGTTGATATGGTAGAGGAGGTCAGGACATGGTCGGAGGAATGGAAAGCAGTCAAGGAATTAGTAAAAGAAATAACAGCGATACAAAAAGCCATAATAAAACAGCACGTAACGGAAAGGAGGCAAAAGAAAGGGCGGAAGTAATAGAAGTATTTCACAAAACGATACGGCATTTTTTTCCATATTTCTCAGGATGGATTGAAGATATTGATGATCCCAGGCAAGTAAATAAGACGGAGTATAATAAAGCACATTTATTCTGGGCGGGAACACTATTGTTTTTGTTAAAGCTGGGCTCCCGCAGGCAAATCAACTTTTTATTTCATACAGAAGAGTTTAAAGAGAATTTGAATTTGCTGTCAGGTGGAAATAATGAGAGAGTGGCGCATGACGGCACATTGGAGAATATATTAAGGCAGTCCCCGCCCGGGAATCTATCAAGGCTAAAACGGAAAATGATAAATAGTTTGATAAGAATGAGGACTCTGGAAAATTATCGTTTACTCGCTAAATATTATTTAATTGCTACGGATGGAACAGGTCATTTGGCTTACGGAGAGAAGCGGCATTGCCCGCATTGTCTAACAAAAAAGGTTAATGGGAAAATTTACTATTATCACAATGTTCTCGACGCTAAGATAGTGACGGAAAACGGTTTCGCGTTGAGTGCAGAAACCAAGATGATAGAAAACAGTCCCTCTGCTCAAAAACTATCGGTTATGAAAAAGAAACAGGACTGCGAACTGAAAGCTTTTTACAGGTTGGCGCCCAAGTTAAAAAAGGAGTTTCCTCAGTTAAAAATATGTTTGCTGCTGGATTCGCTGTATGCATGTGATAAGGTGTTTAAGATTTGCGAGAAATACGGCTGGAAATACATCATAACTTTCAAGGAAGGCAGTATGCCTGAAACTTATACGTGGTACGAGTCTTTGAAGAAAAAAGAACAGCCCGAAAATACAGCAACGGTTAGAGCCGGAGAAATTACTCAGAAATTTAACTGGGTATCTGGAATTAAATACCGCGGACCGGAAATTAATATTCTGGAGTGCAATGAGCGTAAGCCGGGAAAAGACGGACTGTTAACGAATACCAGATTTTTATGGATAACAAATCTGAAAATAAACGAATGCAATTTTAAGGAAATTGCGAAGGGAGGCCGACTTAGGTGGAAAATTGAAAACGAAGGATTTAACACACAGAAAAACGGGGGATATAACCTGGAACACTCATACAGCAGAAACGAAACAGCAAGTAAAAACTATTACCTCTTGCTTCAGATTGCCCATATCATCAACCAACTGATGGAAAAAGGCAGTCTGCTTAAAAAACAAATCCGCAAAACTTTCGGAAGCGTCCGCAATATTGCACGGCAACTTTTGGAAGACTTCCGGACGAAAGCGTTTACTTTCGAAAAACTTCAAAGCTGTCTTGCTACACCCTTTCAAATCAGATTTGAGCTTCCTCCCTAATCTGACGAGTGTACCCAGGTATATCCCTTAAAAATATTGTACAAAATTTACCCCGTTAGCAAAAATGTTCTAACGGCTATTTGGTAGAATACCTCTATCTTTTTTTGCTCTTTCCGGTTTTTAGCCGAATCTAATCTTTTTTGCCGCTTTTGATAAATATCATTCGTCACGCCTG
>VMTI01000299.1 GCA_013791675.1 bacterium
AGGCTCCGCAGAACATATTCCTGCGCGGAAGAAAATCTTTTTCAGCGGCCATCCTGTCGCCCGCTGACGCGAGACGGTTTCTTATTCCGTCATCATCAAAAGACGATGTGTCAAAACTGATTTTTTTCATGTATCTGAGAAATATGTATGAAACCCTTGTGATGTTTTTTCTGAAAAATTCCCTGCATCCCAGGTAATAAATATAAAGCTGAAGGTCCCGTTTTAGATTTTCCTCCTGAGGAATTTTTTTGTTTGTCTTGTAATCTATTATCTCGAAATGCTCTCCGAGCCGGTGTATTCTATCTATAATCCCCATCACCGTATGCCGGCCCGCGGTAAAGGAAAACGGCGCCTCCACCCTCCATGCGGGAGTGAACGAATCGCTGATAAAAGTCTCGTAATATTTCTCAATTATTATTTCCGCATCCCGAAGCGCGGCCTCGTTTTCTTCCGGAGTGCTGCCGCCTTTTATCCAGCGTTTCAAAAGAGCCCGGCGGAGATTGTTTTTCGTGGGTTTTTTCAGGCCCAGCCGGTAGAGCAGCGGCGAGGAGTAAAACTCTTCCAGCGCCCCGTGCAGAGAATGGCCGAACGAAAAATATTTCTTAGCTTGCGGCGGCACTTTTTCAATATAAGTTTTTTTGTAAGCGTACGGGCATCTTTCAAAAGAACTTATTTTTGAATAACTGAGTTTCACAGCCGGCCGCCCCGCGCGATGGCGTCGGCGATAAGCGCAACCCTTTTCATGGCTTTCACATCGTGCACCCTTATTATATCCGCGCCGTTTAAGATAGCCGCCGTCACAGCGGCGGCGGTACCCTCAAGCCTGTCGCCTTCAGGAAGATCCAGTGCCTTTCCTATAAAAGATTTTCTTGAAACGCCAATCAGCAGCGGAAATCCCATTTCCTTCAATTCGCGCAGCCGTTTAAGAATGATAAAATTATGATACGCTGTTTTACCGAAACCTATTCCCGGGTCAATTATTATCCTGTTTTTTTTGACGCCTGCCTCGACAGCTTTGCGCACGCATTCCGAAAGATAGTCCTCTATCTGCGCGACGACATCATCGTAAATTATTTCTCCCTTCTGCATTGTATCGGGCTTTCCTCTTGTGTGCATGAGAATAAACGGACATTCGTTTGCCGCGGCAAGAGGCGCCATCGCGGGATCAAACGCCCCACCGCTTATGTCATTTATCATAGCGGCGCCGCGATCTATCGCCGCTTTGGCCACCGGCGCCTTATAAGTGTCAATGGATACGGGCACGTCAAATCTTGAGGTAAGTTTTCCTATAAGCTCCGCCGTTCTTTCTATTTCCACGGAAGATTCTAACTCAGAAGAGCCGGGGCGTGTTGACTGCCCTCCGACATCAAGAATATCCGCGCCCTCTTTTATGAAACGCTCCGCCTGACAAAGAGCGTCATTAACGGAACCCAGCCCGTCACCCGAAAAAGAATCCGGCGAAGTGTTGAGAATTCCCATTAAAAAAGTCCTTTCGCCAAACGGCAAAACGTATTTTTTTCCGCTTACTTTGGATGACCACTTCATAAGGTTATTTTAGCAAAAGAACACAAAAAAACGGAATTCCGTTCAAAAATGTTATAATGCCGCATGGTTGTAAAAATTATTTCTCAGCTCTATGGCGCCCTATCAGGCCTAAACCGCTTCCTTTACAGATCCGGCCTTCGTCAAATCCAAACAATGCCGGGCTTCGTCATTTCCGCGGGAAACATATGCGCGGGAGGCGCGGGAAAGACCGCTTTTGTCATTGACCTGTGCGTAATGCTGCGGGGGATAAAAAAGACAGCTGTCATCACCCGGGGCTATAAAGGAAAAATGAGAGGCCCCGCAGAAGTGAAAGACGGCGCCGGAGCCGTGGAAAATTTCGGCGACGAAGCCGTGATGATGGCGAAAAAGCTCCCCGGCACGCCAATCGTTGTTTCAAAAAACAGAATTGAAGGCATAAAGTTCGCGCGCAAAAAATTCAAAAGCGAGGTATTTATTCTTGATGACGCCTTTCAGAATTTCACCATGGAAAAAGACCGTGATATAGTGATTATTGACGCGCTCGCTCCGTGGAAAGGCCTTATGAGAGAGGGAAAGAATTCTCTTAAACGCTCTGATATTATTGTCATAAGTAAATCAAATCTGGCGGAAGGGCAAGCTGTAGAAGAATTAAAAAAAGAAATACGCTCTTTTACGGATGCGCTCATTATAAGCTCAGCGCTTAATCTTGCCGGCCTTGTGAACATAAAGACTTCGGAGAGGGTGCCGAAAGAAACGCTGAAAGATAAGGGGCTCGGAGCTTTCTGCGGACTGGGAAAACCGGATTCTTTCAGGAAATTTCTTGAAAAAAACGGTTTATCATTCAAAAAATTCATCTCTTTCGGGGACCATCATAAATACCGCGGCAAAGACATTAAAAAACTGGATAAAAATCTCATCTGGCTCACAACGGCAAAAGACGCCGTCAAGCTCAAAGATATATATGCTGATATATTAAGCGTTGAAACGGCCTCCGCTTACAGTGAAGATATCTTAAATCTTATTTTTCCGGGGGGCGGAAAAAACAAAGCCGTCATTCTTGACAGAGACGGCACATTAAATGAAGACAGCGGGTACACCTGCGAAATCAAAGACCTGAAATTTTTACCCGGAACAATCCCCGCTCTCAAAAAACTTGCCGATAACGGCTTTCTCCTTATAATAGTAAGCAACCAATCCGGAATAGGGCGGGGCTATTTCAGCCGCCGGAAAGCTGATAAATTTAATGCCTCTTTAGTGACGGCCCTCGCGGAGAAGGGCATAAAAATATCAGGCGTATACATCTGCCCGCACACACCGGAAGATAATTGCGCGTGCCGCAAGCCGGGGAGCCTGCTTTTTGAAAAAGCCGTTTCTGATTTCGGAATTGATGTTTCCCGGAGCTTCTGCATAGGCGACATGGAGAGAGACATCATTTCCGGGAACAGGCTGAAAATAAAAGGAATACTTCTCGGTCAAGATTTTAAAAATCTATCCGATGCTGCTGATTACATAATTCAAACAGAAAACCTATCAGCGGCTGATAAGTCAATAATTTCATGAACGAGGGAAGGGAAGACACATCATAACCCCTTTTATTTGAAAAAGCAATTTTTTTCTTAAGTAAGGAACAAAGGTCGACAGGTGGGATCATAGCAATGTTGATAGGCAGGTCAGGGCGTTTTTCTTTAGCGAGTTGCCACGG
>VMTI01000041.1 GCA_013791675.1 bacterium
AATAAGTATACTCAGGGAGCGCAAAACAACTCAAAAACAGGGGGTAGGGGCTTAATGAGGATTCCGGGATACGCGGCGGGATGCGCTTTCGCGGCGTTTTTTTTGGCGGTTTCCTTCTGCTCGGGGGCGGATGATATAGGTGAACTGTATAATGATGCTGTCAGGAATTTTACCGCGGGAAGATACAGTGATGCCATAAGGTGCTGGCAGAGAATACTTGAGATAGATTCTGAACAGATTCCTCCTCATAAAATGATAGAATTTACGAGAAATAAGATAAAGAAGGAACTCGAGCCGCGAGTGAAGGCGTTTGAAAAAAATTTGAATGACGGCAAATGGTTTATCGCGTTTGACGCCGCCGGAAAGGTGCTGGATATTGACCCCACATATCCGGGTGTTGCCCAAAAAAAAGATAAGCTTGAAAAAATAACGGTTATTATTAAAGATTCTTCGGGGCCGGGCCGGGTGTGGATGCTTGCCAGAAAAAGCGTTTCGGCTTATTTTGATCAAAATCCCGCGCTCGTATTTGACGCGCTGATATATGCGCAGCAGATAAACAGGGATAATTCGATTGGGGAACAGCTCGCCGCGCTTGGGGTTTATATGGATAAAATCTATCCGGAAGAGAGGAATAAAATAAAACTTATCACCGGGATGGATCTTATGGTGCAGCTGCTCCAGAGCTCTCTTGATTCAATTTACAAGGCCGATTATACAGGCGCGATTATCGTTTGCGACAGAGTGCTCGCGCTTGATGAAAACAATACACTTGCTCTGATGAGAAAAGGCTCGGCGTATTACGCTCTTAATAAATTTTCCGAAGCGCGGAATAACTGGCTTCTGGCGCTTAAAACAGATCCGCAAAACAAAGATGTGAAAAAATTTCTGAAACTGCTGGATAAAAAAAAGAAAAATGGCGGCGGAAAAAAATAAAAGGAGGTTTTGATGAGTGATTTTAAGATGATTACCTGCATAGTTGAAAGAGGTAAGGCGGACAAGGTTATAAAAAAAATATCTGCATCCATAGGATACGGGATAACAAGTTATTACGCCCGCGGCACGGGTGTGCGGGAAAAGATAGGGCTTAGCGGGCGTCTGATAGAACCGGAAAAGGAAGTTTTTACGACGGTGGTGCCGGCCGAAAAAGCGGAAGAGGTATTCAACAGCATTGTGGAGCTGGCGCATTTAAAAGAGCCGGGTAAAGGGTTCGCGTTTATACAGAGCGTTGAAAAAGCGGTGGGGTTTTACAGAAGAGACTGACTATGAAGACGCTGCTGTTTCTAATTATCGCCGGCGCGGCGATGTATTTTTCCAAAAGTGTCAGCGTTAAGCCTTATGTTCCGGAATCGGCTGTAAAGCTCGGCGCGGCGATAGGTGAGTTAAAGAATAAAACCAGAGGGCTTTCCCCTGAACAGAAAAAAAGTTTAGAGGATATTGCCCACGCGCGGGAGGGCGGTGGCCCGTCGTCGGAGGAATATCAGATAATGGGCGACATAAAGAAAACTATGTCTATGGAAAGGAAGGCTCCGGTTATAGAAAAGCTCAACAGTATTTTCGCGCCGGCGGCGGTTCTTCTGGCGAGTTCCGCGGCGGCGCTGAAGCTTTATGACAGCAATTTCCCGGTTTACAGCCGGCTGATGGGAAGTTTTTTTCTGCCGGGGCTGTCCTTTTTGCTGATTGCCTCAGGAGTGTAAATATAGTATTTTGAAATGAAATTCATGAGATATGCGGATAAAATGAAGAAACGCCCCGGCGCACTTGCAGCCGCAGCAGTTTTATTTTTAGCGGTGGGGGTATGTTCTCCTTTAACGGCGCAATCGCCGGCGGAGCTGCAGCTTGCCGTGGCGGCGCCCGACCCCGTCAAGGCGGGAGAAGAGCTGACATTTCAGATCATAATTCTTAATAAAGAAAATTCCCTCTGGAACAAAGAGGATATTAACTGCGTTATAGAGCTTTTTGATTCATCCGAAAAATATATAGGCAAGACCGCGGGATTTAAACTGCCTTCCAATGTGCCGGCCGGCGGCTCTTCTCTTATATTAGCTGTTCACCGGCTTCCGTTTTCCTATTCGGGGCGTTATCGTTTCAGGGTGATGCTTTCTAAAAAAGGCCAGAATATTCTGGCAAGTGACTATTATGATTTCAGCGTGAAAGCCGCATCCGCGGAGAAGAAAACCCAGAAGCCGCTATTCCTTAACGGCAATATGTCTTTTTTGTACAAAAACAGCGAACGCGCCGATTACAGCGGTTCTGTTTCGGCCAATCTGCTGGGCAAATTATACGACCGAACACTTATTTTTAATTCGAACGTATATTCCTCGCCGAATGATAAGTTTAATCTTGATTCTGTTTATTTATCGCTGTTCGCGCGGAATTATAAGCTCTCTGTCGGAGATGTGATGCCGGATTTTTCGCCGTTATCTCTTTATTCTCTCACCGGGCGGGGAATGATAATTGATTATATGACGCGCGCCGCCGATTTTTCGCTCTGCTATATAAGAACGCAGGAACCCGCTGAGGGCGATGCCTCTTCCAACGGCGTCTATGCCAGATATACGGGCGGAGTCAACACTTCGCTGAAACTGCCTGCGGGTTTTATCTTAAAGTTTTCCGGTGTACAGACTTCTGATTCCGAAAGTTCCATAAGCTCTCCGGGCCCGTCAAATTCCGCACTCGAAAATGAGGTG
>VMTI01000028.1 GCA_013791675.1 bacterium
TAAGAGAAGCCCGCACATGGGAATGTCCGTTTTTGCCCGCATGAGACAAATTATGCTTGTATTCACCGTCAGCGGGTATAATCTTCTCAAAAAAATCTCTAAAATCTTCCAGAAGGCCGTTTTCGCACTCTATGGCCGTTATCGCACCTGTCGCGCCGGGAGCAAAAATATTCACTATTCCGTCCTCAATACAGGCGGCAGTAACCGCTTTCTGCAGTTTTGAAGTGATATTCACAATATCAAAATTCCCGTTGGTGGAAAATTTTATAGATTTTTTGCTTATAATCATTGTTTATAAAAGCATTTTTCGGGGCTTTTTTCAATCTGTGTCATTGGGGACGGTTCCCAATGGCTTACTCGTTTTCGATGTCGTCCAGGATATTATTCAGCCATTTTAACGATTCACTGATATAACCCAACGATTCGTTATAATTTTTCTTCTTAAGCGCGGCCTCGGCCTTTAGTGTAAGAGATTCCGGATATGACCATTCCCGTCAGGGAAGGAAAAGCCGTCCTCGGCGTTTGGCAGAGCGTTATATTTATAGATGCGGACAGCTGCCCGCGTGACAGAGAAATTATGATTACGGTGATAGGGGATGCTGGAAAGAATTAAAGAATGAAACGGGAAATCTGTGGACGAAGAGAGGTTTTGAATTATGGCTAAATTGCAGATAGCGCTTGATTTTGTTGATTTACCCAGAGCTCTTAAAGCCGCGCGAGCGGCGGTCGAGGGCGGCGCGGACATTCTTGAAGCCGGAACGCCGCTGATTAAAAGCTGCGGCCTTGAGGCGGTGCGGGCGCTGCGCGCGGAATTTAAGGATATTCCCATTGTCGCCGATATGAAGATAATGGACACCGGCCGCGCGGAAGTGGAGATTGCCGCGAAAGCCGGCGCGAGCATAGTGACGGTGTGTTCTTCCGCGGGCATTGCTACGATAAAGGAATGTGTTGAAGCCGGATTGAATTATGGTTCGGAGATACTGCTTGATTTTATAGGTGTGGACGACATTTCCGGAATAGAGAAGTTTCTGGACCTTTCGGTGAATTATCTTGGAATACACATTTCCATAGACGAGCAGATGCGCGGAGAAATGGGCAGCTCTTTGCTGGATGAACTTGTCAGCCGGACAAATATTCCGGTAGTTATTGCCGGCGGCATAAATTCCGAGACAGCCGCATCTTTCGCTTTACGCGGGGCGGGTACTGTGATTGTCGGCGGCGCGATAACAAAAGCGAAAGACCCCGAAGAAGAAACAAGGAAAATAAAAAAAGCCCTGAAAGATAATATAGCCATACCCAGTGAGTATTTCGTCAGAGTTGATGAAAAAAATATTATAAGCGTTTTGAAAAAAGTGTCGGCGGCGAATATGTCCGACGCTCTCCACCGGGGGCAGCCGCTTAAAGGAATAATGCCCATCACGGAGGGCAAACATATGACTGGCAGAGCTTTGACCGTTAGGACATATCCGGGTGACTGGGCGAAACCGGTTGAGGCCATAGATATGGCTTCGGCAGGGGATATTCTTGTAATAGACGCCGGCGGCTGCGCCCCTGCGGTATGGGGAGAGCTCGCCACGCACAGCGCTCTGCAGAAAGGCCTCGGCGGCATTGTGATACACGGGGCTGTCAGAGACACGGCCGATATAAAAAAAATGAAGCTTCCTGTTTTCGCATCATTAGTCACACCGCAGGCGGGCGAGCCCAAGGGCTTCGGTGAAATAGGCGTTCCCGTTGTAATAAGCGGCGTGAGGATAAAAACAGGCGACTGGATTATCGGCGATGACGACGGCGTTGTGGTCATTCCCAAAGAAAAAGCCGCCGAGTTTACAAACAGGGCGATGGATGTTCTTGAAAGAGAAAACAGAATAAGGGAAGAAATTAAGGAAGGTTCAACATTGGCGTCTGTCGCGCAGCTGCTTATGTGGGAAAAACAAAAATGAGGAGAGTAAAAATGAAATATCTTGTAACCGGCGGAGCGGGTTTTATAGGCTCGCACATAGTGGAAAAACTGATTAAGGGTAAAGATCAGGTGACAGTTTTGGATAATTTTTCTTCAGGCACAATGTCTAATATAGCCTTTACAAAAGGAAAGAAAAATTTTCAGCTTATCCGCGGGGATATCAGGGATATCAGAACCTGCAGGAAAGCTTGTAAGGGCGCGGATTATGTCTTGCATCAGGCGGCTTTGCGCTCTGTGCCGAAATCAATGAATGATCCTTACGCTTATAACGACGTCAACATAAACGGCACGCTTAATATGCTCTATGCTTGCCGAGACGCGGGAGTGAAAAAGTTTGTGCTGGCTTCCTCAAGTTCCATTTACGGTGACACGGACAAATTCCCCCAAAGGGAGAGCGATATACCGCTTCTGATTTCACCGTATGCTTTATCCAAACTCGCCGGCGAATATTACTGCCGCATATTTTCGGAACACTATAATCTGGCGACGATAGCTTTAAGATATTTTAATGTTTTCGGCCCGCGGCAGGCGCTGGATGACGAATACGCCGTTGTCGTGCCGAAATTTATTTATTCGGTGCTTAACGATAAGCGTCCGCCCATATTCGGTAACGGAAAACAGTCCAGGGATTTCACATTCGTTGAAAATGTCGTTGAGGCTAATCTTCTCGCGGCGACAAACAAAAAAGTGTCGGGAGAAGTGTTTAACGTCGCCTGCGGGGCTGACACAACCGTTCTTGATTTGGCGCGCAAAATAAACCAAATTCTTGGCAAAAATGTAAAGCCGGCGCTTCTTCCCATAAGGGCGGGCGATGTTTTTAAAACCCTGGCGGACGCTGCCAAAATTAAAAAAATGCTTAAATTTAAAGGCAGGGTTTCTTTTGACGGCGGACTTAAAAAGACTGTGGAGTATTTTAAGAAAAAATATGCAAAGCGCTGATAAGCAGTTTGAGATTTTAAAATCAGGCTGTACGGAAATTATAGAGGAGAAAGAGTTTAAAGATAAACTTTCTCTCGGGCGGCCGCTGCGAATTAAGTTCGGAGCAGATCCGTCCGCTCCCGATATTCATTTAGGCCACATCGTGGTGCTGGATAAGCTGCGCCGGTTCGGCGAGCTCGGCCACCAAATAATTTTTATAATAGGCGATTTCACGGCGCGTATAGGCGACCCCTCCGGACGCAGTAAGACAAGGCCGGTTTTGTCAAAAGAGAGTATAGAAGAAAACTCAAAAACTTACCAGAAACAGATTTTCCGGATTCTGGATAAAAAATATACGCAGGTTGTGTACAATTCAGAGTGGCTGGAAAACATGAACCTTATGAAAGTTTTTGAACTGTCTTCTATGTACACCGTCGCCAGAATGCTTGAAAGAAGAGATTTTAAAACCAGATTTCAGAATAACTTGGATATTTCAGGCGTTGAATTTCTTTATCCTCTGCTTCAGGGCTATGATTCAGCGCATCTTAAAGCCGATGTAGAAATTGGCGGAAATGATCAGAAATTCAATCTTCTTATGGGCCGCACTATCCAGCAGAAATACGGTCAACCGCCTCAGACGGTGGTGACGCTGCCTCTACTTGTGGGTATTGATGGCGAAAAGAAGATGAGCAAAAGCTACGGCAATTATATAGGCCTCGACGAGAAACCGGAGGAAATTTACGGTAAAGTTATGTCTATTAGCGATTCGCTTATGTATGAATGGACCAAGATACTGTCTTTTATTGACAGTGACGCGATTGCCGGTCTTCCTCCGCGAAACGCGAAAGCCGTTTTGGCGCGCGACATAACCGAATATATATGCTCAAAAGAAGAAGCCGGCGCCGCCCGGGACTATTTTGAAAAAGTTGTGGTAAAAAAAGGCGTTCCCGAAGACGTGAAAGATTTTTTTACAGAGGAAAACGAAATGTGCCTGGCGGAGCTTGTTTTTGCCTCGGGCGGCGCGCCCTCAAAGACTCGCGCGAAACAACTTATAGAACAGGGCGCGGTTTCGCTTTCGGGCGAGGCCGTGAAAAATTTTAAGCAAACGGTTAAAATAAAAGATGGAATGCTGCTTAAGGCCGGAAAAAGATTTTTTGTAAAAATAAGGAAGGGAAAATGACTGAAGCAAAAAAGAATCAACCGCCGGAAAGTTTCAGCGCGCCTAATAAGGCAGACGAAGCTGTAAGCGCGCCCCAGCGTGACGCCGCGGCAGGGAAAAATGAATTGAAAAACAATACTGATATTGTGGACGAGATAACCACGGAGTTAAAAAGGTTTTTCACCTTTGATATACTCAATTATATACGCAAGCCGTGGAAGCTGATAGGCCTGAATTTTTTTATGGGACTTGTCAGGGGCATAGGTTTTTTTCTTGGTATGACAATCGTCGGCGCCGTTGTTTTCACTCTTCTGGCAAAAGGCCTGCAGGCCGGCATAGAGGCGAAAATTCCAGTTATAAGCCAATGGCTTGTGAATCTGGCGGCGATGGTGCAGAACAATATGCAGCTGATGAAGTGAGATGAAATACATTACAAAGAAGGGGCAGGATAAACTGCTCGCGGACCTCAGAAGGCTGAAGACCGAATCTGTTCCGCGCCTCAGCAAAGAAATAAATGAGGCTATGGCGCAGGGGGATCTTTCGGAGAATGCCGAATACCATGCCGCGAAAGAGGACCTGACAAATGTTCAGAAAAGGATAGCCAAGCTTGAAAACGCTCTGAGCGCTTCGTTAGTAATAGACGAAAAACAGATGTCTTCCGATAAGGTTTATCTGGGAGCGACGGTGGCGTTGAGGGATTCATCCGGCGAAAGTTCCGAATACACTGTTGTTTCCGCCGAAGAGTCGGATCCATCAGAAGGCCTCATATCTTCTGTTTCGCCAATAGGCATCGCGCTTTTGGGCCGGGCTGTCGGTGAAAAA
>VMTI01000262.1 GCA_013791675.1 bacterium
AAAATCCGGTTGAATCCTTTTTGCCTGAACAAGCGTTCAAAAAACGAGGAACCAATACAGCCGTTAAGGCAGAAAAGAATATACTAAATAAAAAAACAGCTCATTTGAGCTTGCCCTCTCACATAAACAAGAGAAACTCCGGCGATATATTCATTGAAAACAAAAATACTACCGCGGAAAAAGAAATCCTTTCAGGCAGCGTTGAAAAAGGCGGTTTTCTGAAAAACCAGAAAGCGGAAAGGCAAAAGCAGGAATTTAAATCAAAATCCGTCTCTGCCGTTAAAGACACATTAATAAATGAAGTCATAATCCCGAGGGGCAGGAACATCACAGGTGAAGCGCAGGAGCATCTCGCAGATACTCCCGGAAATCAGGGGGTATCCGGCCGCTCAAACAGCCCCGCGGAACCAGCCTCGAATTCAGGAAAAAGTTTTTCCAGCTTGGCCGGCCTGAAGGAAAAAAGCGGAGGCGATTCGCCTGCTGATTCTTCGTTTAATCGCGGAAAACTTAAACGCGCGCCGGAATCGGCGGCTCAGGAAATATCTCTTCCCTCCTCGTCCGCCGGTACGGATGTGGGCATAACAATTACGGGAGAAATACAGAACAGGAAAATTATAAAATCTTATATGCCTCTGTATCCGGCATGGCTCATGGGAGAGGGAGTGGAACCTGTTGTTGTGTTGAGATTTACTGTGCTCCCCGACGGGCATGTAAAAAACAAAGTGTTTGTTAAGTTGACTTCGGGCTTCACAAAACTGGACAAACTTGCGATAAATGAGTTGAAGCAATGGGTTTTTGCCCCTTTAAGCGGGGAAAAAGCCCTGAGAGAGGAAACAGGAGAAATAGCTTTTAAGTTTTCACTGCAATGAGAAATACTATATACGCCGCGACTTTGCTTTTGCTAAACGTGTTAATCCCCCTTTTTGTAAAAGGGGTGGTCCGCCGTGGGCGAGACCGTGTATTGATGTTAATTTCCCTTTTTGTGGTAACCCTCTCCTTCGGGGGAGAGCCAGACAAGATTATTCCGCTGGATGAAAAAACGCCGGAAGAGATTGAATTTGTCATTACAAGTCCTGATAAAAAACCTGTGATAAAAATTTTGAAACCCGATTTGGAGAAAATCAGCGAAACTATTATAGACAAAGACCTTTTCCCCCTGCTTGATGTATGGGAAATCAGGCCGGCCGTTCATTCCCTGCTCTCGGACACCGCTTCGCTTCTGCAAAGCCGTAAAATTCCAATAGTGTGGAAAAAGGCATCTGACCCATATAATTACGGCCGCTTTATCACAGAATGCGCGGCGTCTGCGTCCGCCGTAGGCGCGGCGGATATTAAAAATTGGAAAATCATGGTAGTTAACTCCCGCGGAAAAAATATGCTCAAATACGAGGGGCAGGGAAAAGCGCCCGAACAGATTGATATAAAAGAAGAAGATATCAAAAAATT
>VMTI01000029.1 GCA_013791675.1 bacterium
GCCGCGGCTGATTTTGACAATGACGGATGTCTGGATATTGTTGTTATGAATTATAAAACTGATACCAATGCTTCTCACAGCCCTCTTGTCAAAGCCGGAGTTTACAAGGGAAACGGTTCAGGCGGGTTTTCATCAACTCCCGATTGGGAAAGCCCGGCGGCAGATTATTTTAACGCCGTGGGAGTAGGAGATTTTAACGGAGACGGCTTATGCGATTTTATAGCCGCTACGAAAGCGGGGGACGATACATACGATCCTACGGAAATGGGAATATATATAAATGTCGGAAATATGACATTCAGCAAAAATTTTTCGGTCGGCGGCCCGCGGGCTTTTGCCACATCGCTTGCCGTGGCCGATATTGATAATGACGGCGACCTTGATTTTATCGTAGGTTGGTTTGGCGGGGCGAACGGGAAATACACAAGAGTTTATGCTAATCCCGGAAACGGCAATTTTTATATGCTCGAACAGACCGAAAATTCGGTTTACGCGAATTGCGTCGCAATAGCTGATTTTGATAATGACGGTGACCTTGATTACGCCGCGGGCAACGGTGACGGAGTCGTGCTGTATTATTCAACCTTAGCGGATGATTTAAATCTCAACAATCTTCCGTCAGCGCCGGCCTCGGGAATGGGATTCGCGTGGGAAGCGGGGAAACTGCATCTTCAGTGGGGCGCGGGGAGCGACGCCGAGACGCCGGATAATTTGCTGCAGTATAATTTAGGCCTTCGGGACGACTCGGGCAATATAATTATTTCTACTGCGTCGGGCACGGTGTTTACAGAGTGTTCCGGCTTCTACGGGAATATGCTTTACAGCTCATGGACATTATTGAATATTCCGCGCAAAACATATTTTTTCTCTGTTGAGACATTTGACGCGCAGGGCGGGAAAAGCTCTCCTTCGGCGGAAACAGTGGTGAATGAAAAGCCGTATCCCGGCTGGAATTCCGAAAATGTTCTTCTTTCAACCTGTACGCGAAATTACACGCTGGAAGAAATACTGCTTGATCAGGAAAAGAAAGGCGTTATAATCGCGGATTTTAAATTAAAAGATTTTGAAAGCAACCAATGCACGGTTAAAAATTTTGAATATTCACTGGACGGAGGCTCTTCATGGGGGGCTCTTGACGGAACGCTTGTGTGCACGAATTTTGACTCTTCTTTTGCTTCCGCAGCGTCGTTTGCAGCCGCGGGGAAGCGCACCTTTTACTGGCAGACAAAGCACGCCTCAAATCCGGAGGTGGTGCGTTCAACGCAGTGCGACACTGTCAGCATAAGATTTAAAGCGTCCGACGGATATGCCGACAGTGATTATTGCGAGTCCGGCACTTTTGAAATAGATAATGAGAGGCCTACTGCGCCCGGTAATCTTTCGCCTTCAGGGATTTATACATCAAACAGCATAACTGTTAATTTCGGCGCTCCGTCTTACGATGTGAATTTTGATGAATATATCATATATTACAATGACGATCCGTCCGGAATTGTGAATAATGCCGGAGATAGTGTCGGTTCTTGGACATCGGCGGATGATATCAATATAAGTGCAGCCAATTACAACGGCGCCTCATCAACGACTATAACCGGCCTCGCGGAAAACACCACATATTATTTCAGAATTTACGCCTACGACACTTTTGGAAATAGTATGGGCGCTGCCGATAAGGCCGTTATTGTCACCAATGACAGGCCGTCGCTGGAAGCCATTTCCGTTTCGCAGAGAAAAGACGGCAGCGGCAAAGTGGATTTTTTATACAAAGGTTCTGACTCTAATAACGACACATGGTCTTATGTTTCTCCTCAAATAAAAAGAGTTGACGGGGTTCTGTTTGATATATCGCCGGATACTTCGGACGCGTATTTTACCGCTCCGCTTCATTTTTTCTCGACGGGCTCTCTTAATAATTTTGTTGTTAATGCCGCGGCGGATATAGGCCAGGTTTATTACAAAAACGCAAAAGTAACTATAGTAGTGTCCGACGGAATAAACGAATCAGACAGGTTGTATTCTCCTTCAGAGCCACTTTTTGATATAGACACTCTGCCTCCCGCGGGCATAACGCGTTTCAGGGAAAGAGGGCATGACTCATCTCACGTCCAGCTTCAATGGAATCTTAGTGATAATAACACTTCCATATCTGTGTCTGAGGACAATTTTCTGAAATACGTTGTTTATTACGGCACTTCTCCTGGGGTGAGCGAACAATTGCCTTACACTGAATGGGGGCCGGTTGAGCAGACTGCGATGGGTTTAATTGATACGCGTATTGCCAATGTGGGAGGGGAAGGCATTCTTTTTCCCGGGACCAGATATTATTTCAGGCTTTATGTTTATGATTCATTTGGTAACCAGTGCCTCACGGGAGAAGTCAGCGTTATAACGGGTGAGGGGGCGTCGTCGTTGATGAAAAGTGCGCCGGCGCAATCATCCGACGGAGACGGTCTGGTATCCGCGAGGATTTTTTGCCGGCATCCTGATGATTTTGATTCTTTTATCAATGTGTGCTATTCCACAAGCGGCTCGGGCGCGGGGGCTTCGTGGCATTCTGCCTCGCTTTCCACGGAAACTGCCGCTTTTTACTTTGACGGCGCTTTCCATCCGCTTACTCCTCCCGAAGTGGATAATGAGCAATATTTTCAGATAGGCACAGCGCTTCATCCTGTTATAACTTCTTCCGGAACTGAAACCGTAATTGATGTGAAATGGAACAGCGCCGAAGATCTTCCCGGCGTTTCATACGGAAGCGTTTTTCTCAGAACAATTGTAAGGGATATATACGCTATTGAGCAGCTCGCGCCGGCCATATCAGATGCTTTCAGCGTGGATAATGTTAAACCTGTTCCTGAAAGCGCGCAGTACATCCACGGCGCGGAATCTTACGGATTAACCTCGGGCAATCTTGCCGTCTTCTGCAATACAAGCTCTGATTTTATTTTATACAATCAGATTTTTATATCTACGATGTCTGGTTTTTCGGCCGCATATTCGTCTTTTTCGGCGCTGTGCCTTGATGAAGCGGAATATGACGCGGCATCGTCGTCTTCCACTCTTTATTTTCACTTGTCTAATGAAAAATGGAAGCAGATAGCTTTGTGGGGAAGAAACGCGGATCATTTGTACATTCATTTTTCAAGTGGTGCGCTTAAGGATGGCGCCGGCAACGCTTCTGATCAAACAAGCATGGAAGCAGTATGGTTTAAGGACAATAATCCGCCGGTAATAGATAGCGCTTTTTACGCGCAGAACGAGAGCAATCCGGCGAAGCTGTCCGGTTTGAGGATACAGTTCAGCGACGAAATATCCGGCTGGGCGGGAAATATCGGTTCTCTTCTGTCCGTTTACACTTCCACATCCGTGCCCGAAACGCCCGTGATTTTTGATGACGGCGTTGTGATAAGTTCCGTCTCAGCGAATATTTTCTGGTTTTACCCGTCTGAGGAAAAGCACATAGAAATTTTAAATCTGGGAGTAACAGAACTTTATCTGGCCTTCGGAAGCATAGGATACGATTATTCGGGGAACTGGCTGCAGGATATAACTCAGGCCAATGCGATTCGCACACATTTGACAAGGGAAACAAGCGCGCCGTGGGTGATGGATTATTCGCCCGATGCTTCCGTAAAGGCGAATCCCGAAAACACTGATATTTGGATTCGTTTCAACGAATCTCTCTATTCTGATTCCGTCACGGATGCGAATGTTCATCTGACGAAAATCAGAAATTTGGAAGGCGAGCACATATCCGAAGGAGTGCCTGTATTTATAAACTATGTTTCCTCGGCGTGCCTGATAACAGTTTCACCGTATTCGCTTTTAGAATACGGCTGCGCCTATAGATTAACAGCTTCAACAGCGATTTGTGATATGTCGCTGAATAATATGCTTTATGAATTTTCCCTTGAATTTGAAACTTTGTTTAATCTTGCCTCAGGTTTCACTATCTCTACGGGCGCGGCGTCAATTGTTGTTTATCCTAACGCTCTTACGGGTTCGGGAAGAGTGGAATTAATTCTTGACGGCTTCAATGCAACTGTAAATGCCGCCTTTCTGCGTGAAAGCGCTTTGGGAGATGTTTCTCACCGTCAAATGGCGGAAGGCGTTGTGACAATAGATATTTATGATGAATTTGACAATATAATTTCAAGTTCTTTCGCCAATACAGTAACACTGTCGTTTAGCTATGAAGATGATGACGGCAACGGTTTTGTGGACGGCTTATCTCCCCCCGTGAGAGTGGATTCTCTGGCTATATACTGGCTTTCAGATACGACATCATGGATCAGGCTTCCGAATTCAACACTTGTTAAATCTCAAAAAAAGGTGAGCGCGGACATAAGGCATTTTTCAAGTTATGCTCTTATGGGAGGCGCTCTTTACGGCATAGAAGACGCTCATCCGTATCCGGTGCCGTACAGAAAGAGCGAAGATATAGGCAACGGAATAATCTTTACTTTTCCTTCGGGCAGTGACGCCGAAATAAAAA
>VMTI01000113.1 GCA_013791675.1 bacterium
GGAATCTGGCAGACATATCAGTTTTTAGGGTCGGCGCTGTTCGCGGTGGGGAAGGAGGAAGCCGCGGTGAGAGCGTATGAAAAATCTCTCTCTCTTAATCCCGACAACGCCGAGCTTCAGACCTGGCTGGATGAGCATCATCATAAAAAGAAAGTGCCCGAGGGAACCGAAGAAAATCAGCCCGATGACGAGGCTGCGCCCAATACGGCCGGCGAAGCTTTGCGGGACGTCTCGCAGGAGTCTAAATAATGGCGGATAAAAAAAATCCCCCGTCTCCTTTTGGAGGCGGAATGAAGCCCCCGTCTTTCGGAGCGCCGCAAAATAAGCCGCCGGGGTTTGCGAAGCCTCTCGCGGGAATCAAAACGGGTGAGCGTGATGCTTCGCCGCAGTCGCAGCCCGCGCGGGAAAACGATTCATCCGGGCCTCTCATCACATCTTTTTCAGGCGCGCAAAATTACGAAGTTTCCCTGAAAGCAAAAATAGAACAGGCCAAAAAAACACTTGAAGACAGCCGTGCGAAGAAAAAAGAAATTGTTGAAAAAAGGGAACTTTACTGGATGGGTGTTCTCAAAGAAAAAGAAAAAGAAGCCGAGTCTCTTAATAAGGAAATGAAAGGCACGCTTGAAAATATGGAAATCAGCCAGGCCGAAAAAGAAACGGCTTTGCGCAATGCCCTGCAGCAGTTTGAAGGCAGGCTTATGAGCGTTTCAAGGGAGCTTGAGGACGAAAAGAAAAAATCTTACAGCGCGATGCAGAAAGCCAGGGAAGAGTCCGAGGCGTCTCTCAAAGTGGAGATGGCGCTTAAAGAAATAGTATCCTCAAAGGATTATGAGGATAAATTGCAGAGTCTTCACAGCGCCAGAGAAAATCTGCTTAAAGACATGATAAGGCAGAAAGATAATTTTAACAGGGAAAAATCGGCGCTCCAGGAGCAGCTCGGGTTGTTGAGCGAACAAATCGCCAATCAGCGGGAAATTATTTCCAGAAAAGAATCCGCCGAGAAATTTTTTGAGGTGCAGAAGGAAAAAGACATTGAAGCCGCCCGATCAGAAGCCAAGACCCGCCTTGAGGATCTGATAAATCAGGTGAAGAGCAGGGAGGAGAGCGTCCGGCTTAAGGAAAATGAATTCAGAATTCAGGAATTCGCGAATAAACAGAAGCTGGATACTTTTAGCGATGAATTAAGAAAAAAGGAATCCGCGTTGTCGGGGCTTCGGGACACCGCCGCGCGCCTTGAGAGGGAACTCGCCTACGCAAGAAATGCGCTGGATGAAGGAAATTCCAAATTTGTCAAAGAAATAGAATGGCTCAAAAAACATTTTGAGGAAGAACGCGCCGCGTGGTCCGACCGTTTTGATAAGGAGTCACACCTCCGAAAAGATATAGCTTCATCCTATACTGATATTGTTAAAGAAAGAGATAATGCTTCCCGTGCGCTGGCTATTGAGCGGGCAGGAGTGGAGGATATTGCGTCCCGACTTGCCGAAAAAGAAAAGGATTTGGCTAATCTCAAAAGCGCTTTTGAAAGAGAAAACAGCGACATTAAGAACATATATGAGTCCGGACTTGAGCGCATAACATCCGCGCGGGACGTTCTTGCTGATGAGGCTGCCGAGGCTGAAACAGAAATCAAGAGACTTTCCTGCGAAAAAAATAAGTTAGAGGAAGAATTATCGTCGGCGGTAAAACAGCTTCGTGAAAAAGAAACAAACGAGAAATCACTGGCAAATAAAATGGAGAAACTGTTTTCCGACAGGAACAGTTTTGAAAAAAAACTGGAAGAGCAAAGGCTTTTATTTGAAGATGAAAAAAAACGGCTTTATTTAACAATAACTCAGTTAAATACCGAGAAAGAGAATTCGGGAAAAGAAAAATACGAAAACAGAAATCAAATAAACGGGTTAAATGAAGAAATTTTAAGAAAAGAACAGGAAATTAAATTAGCGGAAAAAACTTTCCGCGTAAAAAGCGCGGAATATTCGCTGGAAAAGGAAAATCTTGAAAAAGAAATAAAGAAACTTGAGGCAGAAAAAGAAATCGCGGCAAAAGAGCGCTTCGTATATGAAGCCGCACGCTCTGAACTTGAGGCAAAATTGAGAAATCAGGCATTGGGCATGAAGAACGCTGATGCTGCGCGGAGCGAAGCGAAGGGCGTTATAAACGATTTAAACGCGCGGCTTTCGGAATCCAAAAAAGAGCAGGTGACTTTTTTGCAGAGAGAAAAGGCTCTGGAAGAAAAAATAATAAATTATGAAAGCGCTATAGAGAAGCACAGGGAAAATATCGTATTGATTAAGACGGAAAGTGAAGAGCGGCGCGGTGCGAAAGACACGGAATTGGAACAAGCCCGCTTGGAAATAGAAGGGCTTAACGGAAAGCTTAACGGTTTTCTGGAAGAAAAAAATAAGCTTGCGGCGAAATTCGGGGCCATATCGGAAGAGCTCTCTGCCATGACAAAACAGAGAGACACTTTTTTTAATGAAAAAAACACGCTTTCGGAAGAGCTCTCCGCCACAAAAACGCAAATAGAGGAGCTTTTAAGCTCCGCCTCGCTTCGCGCTGCTGAAATTCAGGAGTCTGCGGATGAAATAAGCCGTCTTAAAGACAAACTGAAAGACCTTTCCTCTTCGCACAGCTCCGAAACCGTGGAGCTGAAAAACAGGATACTGGAACAGCATAAAAAAATGGAAAATCTTTTTTCCAGAATCAACGAATACAATGTTGAAATAGAGGCGTTGAAGGCCGCGCCGCGGGAAACTATTACGGAATATAAACAGAAACTTCTTGAGAGGCAGAACGCCGAAGCGGAAATGAGGCGGGAGCTGGAAGAACTCCGCGTGGAAAAAGAGCGCTCGGCGGAAAAAGACGGCGTGATAAAGGATTATGACGGGAAAATAGCCGCGCTTGCCGGGAAGCTTTCCGCGACGGAATCCGAAATAAATAAAATGAGAGAGAGCAGCGTCCGCGCCGCGGAAATGGACGCGCAAATTGTCAGAAAAGACGCGCAGCTCAAAGAAGCTTCAGGAGAAATTGCCGAGCTCCGCAGTCAATTGGAATCTCTTGAAAAAGCGAAGCTTGACGACAGAGAAAAATTTGACGCTGAAATCAGGACTTTGCGGGATGATTATAATAAACGCCTCGCGGAAGTTGAGGAGCGCACAAAATCCTTTGAAAAAACGAAAGCGGAACTTGAAAATCTGGAAACAGTAAACAAAAAGCTGAGTGATGAAAATCTTTCTTTGCGGCAGCAGAAAGGAGCAGTGAGCGAGGATAGCGAAAAATTCAGAAAACTTACCTCGGAAAAGGAAAAGGAAATTGAGGAATTAAAAACACTCAGCATAGAAGCCGCTGAAAACATCGCCAAAGCCGCCGGTTTTGAAAATCAGCTTAAGGAAGCGGAAAAAGAAATCGCGCATCTGAAAGAAACTTCATCCTCTGACACTTCGCAGGCGCGTGAGTTTAAGGACAAACTTCGGGAGCTCGGTGAAATAATTGAAAAACAAAAGAAAGATATTTCTGAGAAGATGGAGTACATAAAAGGAAAAGAATTGGAATTCCATAAGATACTGAAAAAAAAGGACGAGGACATATCTGTTCTTAAAGCGCAGCTTGAAATAGGTTTGGAAGCTCTCGGAGGCCAGGGGGAGGTTCCAAACGATAAAAGGCTGGGGGAACTTCAAAAAATAAATGAAGAAATTAAAAGAAAATCTGACGACCGCGAGGCCATGCTGCGGGAAGAAATAGATAAGAAGGAAAAAGAGGCGGA
>VMTI01000021.1 GCA_013791675.1 bacterium
CCATGTGCTCAAAAGGACATGCCCCGCGTGCGGAAATTTTGTGTAGGGCGCGAAATAGGCCAGAGCTATTCCGGCGAAGGCGACAGGATTGATAATGTGCCACTCCTCTATGAAACCGATATGCGCGTGAGGGTGCGGAAGCCCTAACATCAACTCGCCCAGATAGGGTATGAGAGAATCGCTGATCGTGGCAATACCGACGGAACCTATGTAGCCCACAGCGAGCAGCCCGGCCAGAGCGCATTTTCCCTTCAGCCTTCCGCATTTGTAAAGCTGATATAGCGCCGATGTGACCATGGCGCTTAAAAAAACATGCGCCGGATGGAACACATTGAAAATACCGAGCGCCGTTTCTGAGGACATGCCGCTGAAGAATATCATCAAAATAATTCCCGAAGCCGCGCCGGCGGCGGTAAAGGGGGCGTGATGGCGGAGCTCGGTTTTAATTCTTGAAAGCATGCTGTTTTTTTCAAAGGCCTCAAAATTATTCATAAGCTTCTCCCTTTATTTTTTCAACATATTTAGCCGCTGAAAAAGCGGCGGTGGCGCCGCCCGCGCAGGCTGTGACAACCTGAAAAAGAGCTTGTTTCACGCAATCCCCGCAGGCGAAAACGCCTTCCCTGGAAGTCATCATATCCGCGCTCACTTTTATAAACCCTTTCTCATCCCTGTCCGCAAGCGAAGCGAAAGCTTCCGTGGCGGGGTCATACCCTATGAAAACGAAAACGCCGGCGCAGTCGAGCCCGCTCACGGCGCCGGTTTTCACATTCTCTATTTTCAGGCCCTCGACGGCGCTTGAACCGCGGATTTCTTTTAACACGGAATTCCACACGAATTCCAGCTTATCATTTTTTTCAGCGGTTTCTCTTATGGACGATGCCGCGCGAAGCCTCCCGCGGCGGTGTATGAGATATACTTTTGAGGCGAATTTTGTCAGAAAGAGAGCCTCGGAAACAGCGGCGTCGCCTCCGCCGGCGACGGCAACCGTTTTATTTCTGAAAAAAGGAGCGTCACAGATCGCGCAAGAGGAAACGCCATGGCCGGTAAATTCTTTTTCTCCGGGCACATTGAGTTTCCGGGGCACCTTGCCTGCGGCTATTATCACAGAAAGGGTCCTGAAAGAGCCGGATGATGTGCCCACATTAAACCCGCCCCCAGGAAGCGCCGTCACTTCTTTAACGTTCGCGCTCTTGATCTCGGCGCCGAAACGGCGGGACTGTTTTTCAAAAAGCATAATAAGTTCCGCGCCGTTTATGCCCTCCGGAAAACCAGGATAATTGTCTATTTTATCAGTGAGAAGAAGCTGTCCCCCGACGGCGGATTTTTCAAGAACAATTGTTTTGAGCCCGCCGCGGGAAGCATAAATGCCGGCGGCAAGTCCGGCGGGCCCGCCGCCTATGACAACGGTATCAAAAACTACATCTTTCATTTGCAAACCTTCCTCCATATCCCCCGCCCCTTTTGTGTAAAGGGGAAAAAGGAAACTATATTTTCTTTTCCGCTTTTTTTATAAAGTTTTTACGGCCGTGTTTTATCAAAACAACACGCCCCGAAGCCCTCAGGGCATCGGCGATCTTGGCCAGTTCAACAACCCTAAGCCCAGTCACGGCGGCAAGGTCGATCAGCGTAAGGGGCCGCCTTGAAACAGCCGACACTATTTTATCGTCAACGCCGTCCTTAAAAGCCGGCGATATTTTTTTAGCGGGCGCTCCCGCAAGCTCAACTTCAAGCGGCGCGAAAAAAGCCGCTATCTTTTTAAGTTTTCCCGCGGACGCCTCGGCAATCGATGCTTCCGTGCCCGGCCGGACGAGAGAATTAAGCTGAACGGACGAGGGTTTTATTTTCATAAGTGCTTTTTTCAGTTCCGCCAGTTCATCCAGCGTATCATTTATACCTGGAACAATAAAAACTTCTACGGCATAATTCCCCGCATAATCCCTGCCGAAAATTTCCAGGCCTTTTATTAATCTCTTCAAATTGACGGCAGAATGCGGACGGTTTAATTTTTTAAACGCCGCCACCGACACCGCGTCAAGAGAAGGTATGACCTTGTCCGCTCTCATAAGCGCGTCCCTTACGCTTTTAAGATGAAAGAGAGATCCGTTGGTGAGAACGCATATTTTGTATTGCGGATAATTGTCTTTAATAACCGCTATAATATCCCCTATCCGGCTGTGGAGCGTAGGTTCGCCAGAACCCGCGAATGTTATAAAATCAAGGGCGGGTTTTTTCGACAGAAAAGCCCCGAGCTCTTTGGTAACCCCGCGCACAGGCACATATTCCCGGCGGGAAACCGTTAAATTAGTCGTGGCGCCGCACTCGCAATAAATGCAGTTAAACGAACAGGTCTTGTGCGGTATGAGGTCAATTCCCAGCGAAAGGCCGAGCCTTCTCGACGGGACAGGCCCGAAAAGACAATCAACCTTATTGTCTTTGTGATTGCTCGGCGTTTTATTGCCCCCGTCTTTTACCGAGAGACATTTATTTTTCATATAAGCCCCGCGTTTTCTATTATGCGCGAAGCTGATTCCGCCCTGTTCATAACAAAGAAATCGTCTTCAAGTGAAAGCGATTCAAAATGCCCCTCTGGATAAACGGCGGCGGGGCCGTATGTAACCGACACAAAAAGAGGGTTGTATTTTTTAAGCTCCCCTATAGCGGAATAAAGATTATTCCTTCCCGCGTCCGTTTTCGGCGGAAAGCACTCAAACGAAACGCCATTCGCCCCCGATGCTAGTTTGTCCGCTATTCTCATTCAGTCATCTCCCTCAAATTATTTGCTAACAGAGTGCGAAGCTTACCTTTAGGTATTGCTCAGCCACACACTGCTCCATTATTTCACCAAGAGAATAACAAATAACCAATATGCTGTCATTAAGGAAATTTGAAAAATGATAATCCGGAAAAGGCAAAGAATTTATAACTAATCCAAGACACGATATAAATAAAGTTTATCGGATTCACTATAAACCGGATTAAAATAGCGGGGAACAAAATCTTCAATTGTCCAGTATAAATCAAGAGCATCATCAAGTTTGCTTTTATAAGTTTTTTTGCCATTCGCCAATTCTATCAGTTGATAGTTTCTTTTTATAAAGACAATATATTGAATATTTTGAGATTTAAGATACGCCATTACTTCTTTAATATACAGCATCCTCATTAAGTGTGGTTGTGCTGCTAACACATTTACGTTATAATAATACTTCATGGGGTAAAGCCGCCCGATAAAAAGGACTCTGGCTTCCGGCGGAATATTATTGTTTATATACTGCAACAATCCATAGGAATCAATTTCGCCATATTCTTTTTTCAAATATCTCTCCCTGTTCTGAAAACCCAAAAAAAGAGGCAACCGCTTGCCCCCAAAATACAGGCTAAATGCCAGACCCGGCAATACCAATGGAAATAAAACCAGAAAATTAATTAAACTTCTGGAATTTAGAAAAACTTTTGCCTTTTCAATTCCATAAGCTGCCAGTATGGAAAAAAGAGCATAAATCAAAAAATAATACCGCTGAGTACCTTTAAACGCCTCGGGTAATAGACAAAACATAAGCAAAAAGTATAGCGCTGAGAATGCCATAATCATTTTTAGTTTTTTGTTTTTTTTAAAAAATAACAATGGCAAACCAAAAGCAATAATGAGTGGTCCGGAAGTTACTGTGTGCCCTCCTAAAAATAGCATTTTTATATCCCCAAAAAAGCTGCTTAATGACATAAAAGAGGAAACGTTAACTTGCGCGTGATACTTGTACATATCATTAACAGGTAAATTCAACCCAAAAAAAGAAAATGAGAAAAACGGCAGGGGATTCCCCGTATATATGTAATTCCGCAAAAACCACGGGAAAAAGAGAAAAATAATAATTACAGCGGAAATAAAAAACTTTCCCAGATATCTGCTGAATTTTATCTTCCTCTTTACCAGAAAATAATGGGTGATAAATATAAACAAAGTGAAAATCAAAACGGCATTAATAAGTTTTGAAGCGAAACTCATACCCGCCATCAAAACTGTTAAATACAACCATTTGCCGCTATCGGTAGAAATTAAACGCATAAATCCCCATACCGAAAGTAAAGAGAAAAACAGGTATCCAATATCAATATTAGCTATTCCCGAAGCATTTATTATCGGCGGCATCAGGTAAAATATAGTAGCGGCTAATATCCCGGTTTCCCTGTTTGAAAGATACCGTGTAAAAAAGAATAACAGCAGCATACATAAAATACCCAAAACGTAACTTATAAGTTTGGCTGTTATTCCATTTCTTAAGATTATTCCATAACCATAAATCATCTCAATCTGTAACGGAAAATATGAAAGAAAATTATCGGGAATATCAATCACTTTATGGCTGTCCACATATATTTTCGGAATGGATATATGGTATATTATTTCATCGGTGTCGGTCAGAGGCGCATAGTTGAATAATAGATTAAACGGGATTGCTATCGCTAAAAGAATAATTAGAACACGGGCAAATTTACTCCAGTGCCACTTAAAAAATTTAGCAATAAATTTTCCTGTTTCAGAAAAAACATATTTAACTTCTGAATGACACAAAATAAGACCGGCTATCACAAGACCGTAAAACAGCGCCCTGTAAAGCAAACCAAGGAATCCCAAAAACAGAAAAAGATAAGAATAAATGACCAATCCCAGTCCTATGGAAAAAAAGAATTCTTCACTTTTTGAAGAGAAATTTAATTTTAAAACTTTGAATATTTTTAGCCCTGAGGAAATTGCCAGCGTATAAAATGCCAGTACTAAGAAAATATCAATTATGAATGTTTTGATCATTGAAATTTGCTAATAATTGATTGAACTATTTTTTGTGGTAAACACTTTCCAAGGCTAACATAATAGAAAGCATAAATGAAAAAAATCCACACAAGAAAAAGTGACTTTCTAACATGTTTCATTCTTCTCTCAATCTGATAAGCAATGCCTTCCCTATCAGTCCTGTATGTCCGGCAATATATGTTCTATCGCTTCTCTTCATAGAGAAACCTGGCAACCAACTCAATAAAATAATCCAAATGTTCCTTTCCTAAGTCCTGATGCACCCCAATATGTATCCCGTTATTGCCTACATACTCAGCATTTGGGAAATCTCCAACTTTATATCCAAGGAATTTAAAAGCTTCACACTGTGTCGGGATGGATGAAAATAGATTTCTTGAATCAACACCATTTTCTTCAAGGTATATAACAAATTTATCACGGGTAAATTTCGCGTCCTCGCCAAGAATTATTGGAAAAGCGTGCGGGCCAATTTCCTCGCATGATAGAAGTTCTACTGTTTTAAGAAAAGGCGAAAATTTTCCAAACCTTTTTTGAAGGTAGAAAAAATTTTTTCTTCTTTTGCGAATAATTTCATCGTAATAATCAAGATTGCCTAGCCCCACCGCCGCCTCCAGTTCATTCATCTTGCTGGAAAATCCTATTCTTTCAAACACAAATCTGATATCCGTTCCGCATTTAAACCTTATCGGGCAGTATCCGTTTTTGGTATTTATCACGCATTCTCTGCATTTACAGGCTCTTCCGTGAGCCCGCAGAGACCTCAAAACTTCGGCGAAACCGGAATTATCGGTGACGATTATGCCACCTTCAACCGTAGAAACGATATGCGCTACATACAAACTGAACGTTCCCATGTCCCCTATTGCCCCCGCATTCCTGCCTTTATATTTTGCTCCGTGCGCTTCCGCCGCATCTTCTATTACATAGAGTTTATGCTTTCGGGCTATTTCAAGAATTTTATCCATTTCTGCCGGCTTGCCCATTAGATGAACAGGCATAATTGCCCGTGTTTTTTTCGTAATTTTTTCTTCAATTTTATCAGGGTCGATATTCAAAGTGTCTCTTCTTACATCCACAAAAACCGGCTTAAATCCGGCTTGTAAAGGCGCAATTCCTGTTGAAACAAAAGATAGCGCCGGAACAATAACTTCATCGCCCCTTTGCGCTCCGAAATCATATAACACCGCCAACGCCAAAGCGACGGCGTCTGTCCCGCTTGAAACCGCGACGGCTTCTTTTGTTCCCACGACCTCGGCGAATCTCCTCTCGAATTCCCTCACATACTTGCCGCCGGAAAGTCTGCGGGAATTCAAAATTTCATTTACCAGCCGCTTTGATTTCTCCGAAACATCGATTGTACCGAAAGAAACCTTCACAATATTTCTCCGGCTTTTTTCAAGCCTTCCGGCGTACCTATGTCTACAAAGACATGGTTTCCGGCGAAGCCGAAACAGTTGTGAAGATTCGGGAACAACTGATACTCAAGAGAAAATTGTTTATCTTTCGGGATTAATTCCAGAATTTTTTTGGAAAAAAGGTAGCCCCCCGCATTTATCCAGGCGCTCTTTGAAACAATTTTTTCTCTGAAATTTGTAATTCTGCCGGACATATCTTTTTCAATGCTGCCGAAATCCTTTTTATCATTTTTCACTTTAACCAACGCTATTGTCGCGAGCGCCTTATTTTTCAGATGAAACCGCAAAAATTTCGTGTAATCAATTCCGCAGAACGAATCTCCGTTTATTACGACGAACGGGTCACTCTTTATATATTTAAAAGCATTCTTTATGGCCCCGCCTGTCCCCAACGGCTTTTCTTCTCCGGAAAATTTTATATCTATCCCCATGTTTTTTCTCTGATAATATTTATGTATTTTATCCGCCATATAGCCCGTGCAGATAATTACGCGTGTAAAGCCTTTTTTTTTCAAATGCAGAATAAGAAAATCTAAAAAAGGGCGGCCTCCTATTTCTGCCATCGGTTTCGGCTTATTTTTTACGACACTTCTCAATCTTTTTCCTTTCCCGCCGGCAAGTATCAACACATCTATGTCACTTAAATTCATACTCTGTCTCCGGATTATAAAATATTATCTGACTCCCCATTCTTTCAAATTCAAACGGCACTATAAGAAATTTTTTTAACCTTTTTTTTATTATCCTAAGTTTTTGCGGCTCGGCAAAAATCAAAACAAAGCCCCCACCACCGGCGCCGAGCAATTTCCCGCCGATAGCTCCGTTTCTTCGGGCTTCTCTGTAAATATCATCAACCACAGGAATAGTCACCCCTTCAGCAAGATCTTTTTTTATCAGCCAGTTTTCATGAAGAAGTTTTCCGAATTCCTCTATGGATGATTTCTCATTGACGAGAATTTTCACAGATTCATCCACTAAATTCTTCATCGCTCTTAAATCATTCTTCCTCTTTTTTACATTTTTAATTATTCGTCCGGCAACTTCGGATGAAAACCTTGAAAACCCGGTAAAAACCAAAAGGAGGTGCTGATTAAGCAGTTTTAATCTTTCGGCTGCTATCGTGACAGGCGTTACAATAAACTTGCCTTTGGACGGGAAATTAATAAGATTAAAACCCCCAAAGGCGGCGGCGATCTGGTCCTGACTTCCAACATTTTCTTTCAGTAAATCCTGCTCAACATGTATCGCATCTGCGGCGAGCTTGTCTTTGGAAACAAGCTGGCCTTTAAGCGCGTATAAACTGTTGAGCAGGCCTGTGGTGAAAGATGAACTGGATCCCAGCCCTGTGCGGGACGGCAAATCCGCATCGTAATGAATCTCGACCCCCTTCTTTATTCTCATAAACCTCAAGCATTCCCTGACCGAGGGGTGTTTAATTTCGTCTATTCTTTTCGGTGTTTCAATCAGTGACCATACAATTCGGGATTTGTGCTCAAAAAACGGTGGAAGATACCTTGCAGTTATGTAAATATATTTGTCAATAGTTGTTGAAAGAACCGCTCCGTCATTGTCAGAAAGCCATGCGGAATAATCTGTTCCGCCGCCAAAGAAGGAAATTCTTAGCGGGACTCTTGCTATTATCATAAACAGCTCCCGGCTTTCATTTGATCTATATCCCTGCGCCAGTAATCAAGTAAGTCACTTATGGTTTTTTCAAACGGTATTTCGCTCTTCCAACCTGTAGCTTTCTGAAATTTTTTTATGCAGGGTATCTGAAGCGTGACATCAGCAGGCCGGAGAAGCGACCGATCAACTTTTATCTTTAGCTTCCCTTTCATTTTTGCGATTGCAATCATTTTATCAAGCATTTCTCGTACTGTCATTGTTGCCGTGCCGCCTATGTTATAGACCTCGCCGGGTGAACATTTTTCAACAAGAAGCCAGTACGCCCTGACGACATCCCTCACATCGGCAAAAGTTCTTACCGATTCAAGATTGCCAACCCTTATTTCAGGTTTCTGAAGACCTTTTTCTATCTGCGCGATCTGTTTTGCAAAAGCTGAAGTAACAAACAAATCCCCTCTCCTGGGTCCGGTATGAGTAAACATCCTTGTCCTGATTATTTTTAATCCGTAGGCAACGAAATACATATAACCTATCATATCCTCCCCCACCTTACTCACTGCATATGGACTGGCGGGGTGAAAAGGGCAATCCTCTGTAATAGGAAGATCTTTTGACTCAACCTGGCCGTACACTTCGGAAGATGAACAGATATGTATTACAGGATCTATCTTTGAAAACCTCACCGCCTCAAGAAGATTGGTTGTCCCTATTATGTTATTTTCAAGAGTATCCACAGGAGCCGTGAAACTCGTCGGCACGAATGACTGTGCGGCAAGGTGAAAAATAACATCAGGTTTTATTTCTTCAAATAAATGGATCAGGGATGATAAATCGCGCAAATCGCAGTCATGAAGCTTAATGCGGCTTATGATACCGGATATGTTGTTGAGGGGACTGCGCCATCTTTTGGTTCCGTGAACTTCAACTTCAGCGTGATGTTCAAGAATATAATCGGCAAGGTGACTTCCGACAAATCCTGTTATCCCTGTGACTAAAACCTTCATTTTAAAACCTCCTTAACCGCCCGCTTGATATCTTTTGCTCCCGGATACAAAGCATCTTCAAGGATATATGATGCCGGCGTGGGAATATCGGGCAAAGCAACGCGCTTTACAGGCGCTTTTAAATAGCGAAAGCATTTATCCATAACCAA
>VMTI01000153.1 GCA_013791675.1 bacterium
CAGCATCTTAAAATATTTTTTTGACATCGCTACCGGATGAGACGGACATCCGTTCACTTTTGTTATCACAATGCCTTTTTTCTTCTTTCGGGCTATGGGAATTTTTTTTGCCATTTTCATTAAAAGATTTTTTCCGGGGGATTTCGAAAGAAAACAGAACACAAGGAAATCATCTCCGGGGGATAGCGCCGACACAGCTAATTTCAGCGAAGTTATAACCGGCATCTCAGGTTTGCCGTTAAAGACGGTCCGCACGTCCGCGGACTTGAAAAACTTTCCGTAATTTTCTGTTTTCGCGCCATATACAAAAATAATTTTTGAAAAATATTTTTCGGCCGCGCCAGCCGCCGCGGCGGTTTCAAGCGCCTTCTTCCTTCCGCAGTCTCTCGCTCCCAGAACAGCGAGAGCGGGAAGTTTTTTTCTTCCCGCGGCAATAAGCTCTTCGTAAACTTCAACCGGCATTAAAATCGCCCGCGCGGCGGAATCCTTTGAAATAATATAAATCTTTTTTTTGTCTATTATCCTGAGGAATTTCTTCCTTATGCTGGTGGCATTTTCAACTTTACAAAACATTAAATCCGTCCCCCTTTTTTACTTTACCGCTTTTTACAACCCTGCAGAATATTCCCTCCTGCGGCATAATGCATTTCCCGCATATTTTAAATATCTCACAGCCACTGTGGCACTTTTTTCCGATTTCCGCCACTTCTAATTCCGCGCCGGAAGAAAAAACTATTCTTTTTCCGATCGGAAGTTCCGGGTTTTCAATTCCTTCCAAATCCAGATTTTCGCCGAAAACCCCAAAGGTAATTTTGTCTCCAAGCTTATCTTTCATCTTCTTTATTGAGGAAACGCTCAGGACACTCACCTGCTTCGCAGAATCAGCCGCGGCGTGCGCGTCCCCGCAAAAACCGAAATCCGCAATCAGTTTACCTTCTACAAGGGGAGTCTTTACCGTTCCCTTTTTCCCGCTTATATTTATGCCTGCTATTTTCATAAAATTCCCTTTCATGGCACCGGGATAGTCAATGTCCCCCGCCGTTTAACATCTTTACAGCGTGAGGTAGCAAATCAGCCGCCGCTTCAAATGATTCTTCCGCGCCTTTCGGCGAGCCGGGCAAATTGATTATCAGACTTTTTTTTCTTATACCGGCAATGCCTCTTGATAAAGCACTTGTTTTTGTTTTTTTAAAGCCGCTCATTCGTATAAGCTCCGGAATTCCGGGCGCAATTCTCTCAATCACCGCATCCGTCGCCTCGGGAGTTATGTCTGCCGGGCCGAATCCGGTACCCCCCGTTGTGAGAACAATATCAGCTCCCTGCTTGTCTGTATAAAATTTCAGTTTCCGCATTATCCGGACTTTGCTGTCATCAACGATATCATGTGCAATCACACTAAATCCTTTGCCCCCGCACAGTTTACAAAGTGCGGATCCGCTTTTGTCTTTTCTTGTTCCGGCAAAAGCGCTCGTGGACACAGTCAGCACCGCAACAGTTATTTTCTCAGCCATTTGCCGCTCTTTCCTCCGCTTTTTGAAAGAAGCATTATTTCAGAAATTACCATACTTTTATCCACAGGTTTCAGCATATCATACAGAGTCAAAAGCGTGACGGCCGTCCCTGTCAAAGCTTCCATTTCAACGCCCGTGAAACTTTTTGTTCTAACGGTCGTAATCACCTCAACGGCGTTCTTGTTGATTTTAAAATCTATTTCGCAGTGTGTAATTCCCAGGTTGTGACACAGCGGTATCAAAAACTGCGTCTGCTTTACAGCGTTTATGCCGGCTGTTTTTGAAACGGCAAAAATATCACCCTTCGGCGTTTTTTTTGATTTTATCAGGTCCATTGTCTTTTGTTTTATCAGAATTTTACCGACCGCTCTTGCGGTGCGTTTTGTGATTTTCTTATCCGGCACATCTATCATTCTTAAATTGCCTTTTTCAGACCAGTGCGAAAGTGCGGGTTTCATTTATCCTCCCATTTGAGCTATCGGCTCCATTCCCCGACGGATATCGGGAAATTTACCTTTCTTTTGAATAATCCCATAAATAAAATCCCGTATCTCATTGTTTGCGCCGTTTTTTAAAACATCACTAATATTAAAACTTTTCTCATCAAAAAGACAGAGTTTTACATCGCCATTCGCTTTAATTCTGATTTTATGGCATCTGCCGCAGAAAGGCTCGGTCACGGAAGAAATAAATCCGACACGTTTATTCGAGTTTTTCATCTTGTGATATCTGGCAACACCGCCAGGCTCGTTAAAACTGCCCTCTTCAATAATTCCACTTTCTATGAGATCGTTTTCAAGAAGCGGCAGCGGAGCGAAATCAAGATTATCATTCAGAAAATCCATTTTCTCTATAAATCTGACATCCGCTTCCGCTTCTGCGGCGAATTTTATGAAATCCAGCACCTCGTCATCATTAAAATTTTTTATCAAAACAACGTTTAGTTTTTTGTTTTTCATACGGAGTTTTCTGAAATTCTCAAGGAAAGTTTCAAACTGACCGCAACGCGTTATAAATCTGTATTTTTCGGGTTCCAGCGAATCGCAGCTTATATTTATTGAGGCTATGTTGAGCCCGTTGATTCTGCCTATATCTAGAGCAGGCATTGTAAGATTTGTCGTTATATGAAAAGGGAAATCCAGCTTTTCAAAAAAATCCATAACCCACTTGCGCGCAAAGGGCTCACCGCCCGTAAACCTGAATTTTTCCACACCAAGAGTTCTAAAAATTTCTATCAGCTTCAGAATTTCTTCGTATGTCAGAATATCACTATGTCTTAAATTTTTTATTC
>VMTI01000082.1 GCA_013791675.1 bacterium
GAAAGAACAGCACAGGCCGTTATAAGTCGTAGAAATCTACCGCTTCCCGCCATTTACCCTGCGCTTTCAGAATTTTTTCAGCCGCATCCCTTAAAACGCCGTCACCGCCGTTAACAGAAGATATAATATCGCACAAATTTTTTATTTCTTCCGCCCCGTCGCGCGGACAAACGGCAATACCCGCTCTTTTAAGAAGCGTGATATCAACGAGGTCGTCACCTATGTAAAGTATTTCATTACCCTCAACTCCGAATTTTTTTTTGACTTTTTCCCACACTTTCATCTTGTCTTTGATTCCCAGATAAATGCCCTTTATTTCCATGTCCTCTGCCACCCGCTGAACGGTCACGGATTTCCTGCCCGATATCCAGCATACGCCGTACCCGAGTCTTTTGAGAATATAAAAAGCTATTCTGTCTTTCACATTCCATGATTTCAGCTCTTCTCCGGATTCAAGAAAAATAAGCTTTCCGTTTGTCAGAACGCCATCTACATCCATAGCGAAAACTTTTATTTTTTTCGCTTTAGCGGATATAGCGGCTTTCAATTCCGTCATTTTGAATTTCTGATTTTTAGGTTCCTTCCGTCCAGGAAGTGAGATATTTCTTCTGCTGGGGCGTGAGAACGTCTATCTTTATACCCATGGATTTAAGTTTAAGCGTCGCCACTTCGTTTTCTATGTTTTCCGGCACATTGTAAACGCGCGGCGTGAGTTTGCCTTTATTTTCTATGCAGAATTCCGTCGCCAGAGCCTGCGTGGCAAAACTCATATCCATCACACAAGCGGGATGGCCCTCGGCCGCGGAAAGATTAATGAGCCTGCCTTCCGCAAGAATATAAACAGATTTTGTAGCGGAAAGCACATACTCGTCAACAA
This sequence comes from bacterium, assembly GCA_013791675.1. Lineage (GTDB taxonomy): Bacteria > CG03 > CG03 > CG03 > CG03 > CG03. The sequence continues at coordinate 878 of VMTI01000082.1, forward strand.
AGTTCCTTACATTCTTTTTTATTTTCTTCGCGATTTTGGCCAGGCCTTTCAGGTCAAGTTCCACATTGAAGTGTCCGGAATTGCATACAATCGCGCCGTTTTTCATTTTAGCAAAATGCTCCGGCCGTATAACATTTATGTCACCCGTGAGAGTGCAGAAAATATCGCCTACAAGCGCGGCCTCCGCCATTGTCATAACCCTCATTCCGTCCATCGCAGCTTCCAGGGATTTTACGGGGTCAATTTCCGTCACTATAACATTGGAACCCATTCCTTTGGAGCGCATAGCAAAACCTTTGCCGCACCAACCGTACCCGGCCACAACAACATTTTTACCGGCAAAAAGAGCGTCGGTTGCGCGGATTATACCGTCTATGGTTGACTGCCCCGTACCGTAGCGGTTATCAAAAAGATTTTTTGTAGCGGCATCATTTACGGCCACAATCGGAAATTTCAAAACTTTGTCTTTTTCCATCGCTCTCAGGCGGATAACGCCTGTCGTTGTCTCTTCCATGGAACCGAAAATTTTATTGTGAAGTTCGGGATGTTTGGAAATTATAATTGAAACAAGGTCAGCGCCGTCGTCCATTGTCACATTAGGACCGTGCGCAATGGCCGAGCGCAAATGAGAATAATAGCGTTTGTTGTCTTCGCCCTTCACGGCAAAAACCGGTATCCCGTAATCTTCCACAAGCGATGCCGCCACATCATCCTGCGTTGAAAGAGGATTTGAGGCGCACATCACAAGATCAGCGCCTCCTTCCTTCAGCGTTCTGGCAAGATTGGCCGTTTCTGCCGTCACGTGAAGACAGGCCGACATCTTAACGCCTTTAAGAGTTTTATTCTTTCTGAATTTTTCTCTCACCTGCGCCAAAACGGGCATATCTCTGTCTGCCCACTCTATTCTCTTTTTTCCGGCTTTCGCCAGCTTCAAATCTTTAACATCACAGTTTTTCAATTTTTCCTCCATTTATACGCCGGCTTTCTTTTTAAGCAGCGCCACTTTATCTGTCTTTTCCCAGGGGAATTGATTCCCTTCCGCTTTACGTCCGAAATGGCCGTAAGCGGCTGTCGCGCCGTAAATAGGATGCCAAAGATCCAGCATTTCAACTATTCCCGATGGTGTCAAAGAAAATATTTCCTCGTCACGGACAAGCTTGATGATTTCCTCGTCCGGAATAGCACCCGTTCCCGCGGTATCAATCCATATGGACATGGGCTCGGCCACGCCTATGGCGTATGAAAGTTCTATGATGCACCTTTTGGCCAGGCCCGCCGCGACAATATTTTTGGCGACATATCTTGAAGCGTAGGAAGCCGAACGGTCAACCTTTGAAGGGTCTTTTCCCGAAAAAGCTCCGCCGCCGTGAGGCACCATTCCGCCATACGTGTCAACGATAATTTTTCTTCCCGTCACACCCGTATCTGACTGAGGCCCGCCCACAAGAAAAACGCCTGTTGGATTCACATAGCAGTCTTTTTTATAATCAATACCTTTCAGAAACTCCTCTGGAAGCGCGGCCTTGACAACCTTTTCCACAATTTCCTCGCGGGCGCGCTCGGACATCACTCTTTTGCCGCCTTTTTCCTCGACAACCGCGCGGGTGTGTTGGGAAGAA
>VMTI01000022.1 GCA_013791675.1 bacterium
ACCGCGGTTGGTGCAAGTGTTCCTCTATTTTTAACAAGTACCTCTGGTAGTTCTTTAACTAATGTCAATATTGAAAATCTCAGAACTGGGACATTCGTGTTGAGGACAGGGGCAACAACTGAGGCGGGTTTTGGTTCTCTGCGTGAAGTGATTACCCCTACGGGCGATGTAGCTCTTGGTGGGACTATCACCAGTGATACTACCTTCGCTGGTGCGTCAATGGTAATAAAGAGCGGCAACGTCGGCATCGGCACAACGGCCCCTTCTGCGGCTCTACAAGTAGTCGGAGCTATCAACGCAACAAGTTTAGGAACTACGCCATTATCTACCTCAGGGAACTTGCAAGTAACTGGCGCAGGTCCACACTACATAAGTTCGGGCAACGTCGGCATCGGGACGACGAATCCTTTGGAAACATTACATGTAACCTACTCTTCTGGAAGTGGGGATATGAGAGTGGGCGGCAACGACGCTTATACAGGGTTACAACTTAAATATGATATTTCAGGAACCACTATTGCTACTATTGCAAATAGGTACACGAATGCTGCTTCACGTATAGATTTTGCTTTTACTTCAACTCCTGGTGCCGGTAGCGGAGCCGTGATGTCATTAAAAGCAAGTGGCAACGTCGGCATCGGGACGACGAATCCAGGAACTATGTTGCATGTTGGTTCTGATGCTGTTTCTGGATTTGGAGCAACTGCAAAAGGACTTGCTGTTGCACCAGGGGTGGCTACCGCAAGGGTTGTTATAGATGGAGATAGCCAAGCAGATATTATTTTTGGAGACCAGGGGGCAGGAGCAGACGTGAAACGAATGCAACTTGCAACAAATGATGGTTATACTATATTTAACTCACTAACTGATGTTTTTGGGATAAAGACAGCTAATATTTTGGTCTTAAAACATGAAGACGGCAACGTCGGCATCGGGACAGTGAGTCCGAGTGCAGAATTAGATGTTGATGGTGCTGCATATTTTGGAACTTTTACATCTGGAGAAAATAGTAGGACAAGGATGGATAATATTGGTGGGTCAAGAATTCTTCAGTATAGCTCGGCAGGGGCTATTACTAATCAATTCCATGCTGTAGGGGTTAGTTATATAAACGGCGGCAATCTCGGCATCGGGACGACGACTCCGGGGGCGAAGTTGGAAGTTTTAGGGGCGTCTGAAACGACTGGCACAATTCGTATAAATGGTGGAAAGGCGTCTGTAATTGCCGTTGGAGAAATTAATTCTGCATTAGAATTCAGCCAAAGAGACGCTTCTGTCGTAGGTGGTGTTGCCGGCAAGATAGCGAGTATTTCAGAATATTCCAATGGAGCCTATGCTGGTTTGGGGTTTTTTACTGCTCAGCAAAGTAGAACGCCGGAATTGCAAGAGGCAATGAGAATAGATTATTCCGGCAACGTCGGCATCGGGACGACGGCGCCTGGGGCGAAGTTACATGTTGCGAGCAATACTGTTAATGATACTCCTATGGGTGACATTATTTTGTCACGCTACTGGGCCTCCTCCACTGACACCAGAGCTAGCTCTTTATTTCATTATCGCAATACTACTCCAGGTAATGATATGTTAGTGTTTGGGGTGTCTGGTGACCTAAATAACGCCACTTACGATTATAGAGTCCCTAATCAAATCGCCATGGCGAAAATGGTTATCCAAAGCGGCGGCAACGTCGGCATCGGGACGACGGGGCCTTCTCAGAAGCTGCACGTTGAAGGGCAGTGCGTGACAGGTGATACAGTGCTCCCAATTATACGTAACTGTATAAATAGCAATATCTTAGAGCATAATATGCAGTATGATGCTGAACTGGATAGCCAGGTCCCGAATTTTTACATAACCCCTCAAAATGTAAATATTCGAGACCTTTTTGATGTAAAAGTCGAGACCTGGAATACTCACGTGAATGTAGGGAACGGTTTTAAACCGTTCCCTACTCCAAGCTTACAGTATATCCCAATCGTTGACGTCAAACCCGGCGACTATGTCCTGTCTCTTAACGAAGAAACCCAAAAAATCGAGCCGCACAGGATAAACGGCCTCTTAGATATGGGAGTAAAGCCGGTATTTAAGCTTACTACTGCTTCAGGCCGTTACATTAAGACTACCGGAAATCATCCGTATTTGACTAAAAGTGGGTGGAAGAAAATTATAGAGCTGTCAGTGGGAGATGAGATAGCGGTGCCGAGATTAGATTCTATGAAATCTATAGCGGCCTTTTTGGATAACAGCGATGCTTCCAAGGAGTTGTTCTTCGGTAACCCGGCTGAAAAAATCTTTGATAATAGCGGTGATTTCGCTGACACTCAAAAGATAGGTCCTGAGAAGGATGATTCCGCAATTAGGAGTAGCAGGGTAGCGCAGGATATTTCCGAAGTCGGTATCGCGGGTAATAAGTATAAAGGATTCTCTTTTTATAAGTTCGTAGATTTCCTGGTCAGAGGCGCTGGCTTTGATATCGCGGACATCCAGGACTTTATGGCCGGATTCCTTGAGGATTTTTCCAATAGAACGGGGGCAGTCTGCGTCAATGAGAATTTTCATGGATTACACGGCAGGCTGGACAATCAGTTCTTGTTCGTCAGCCAGAAAAGCGGCATACAACATGCAAGCATTGATATCTTCTGTAGTAATTGGGCTGAATTCATTTTTAACCTGCTCAAGATTCATTCCGGTAGCCAGCGCTTCGAGTATAACATGGACGGGGATACGAGCGCCTTTAATGCAGGGTTTTCCATGCTGGATTTCAGGGTTTACGCTGATATGTTTGTCAATCATTTCTTTATGGAACATTTTAGTTCCTCCTTTACTGTTCTATCAAAAGCATACCATATCCTTGAAAACTTGTCAAGCATGGCGTATGCGGATACTGCGCTGATTCCAGAGTTCTCGACTTTGCCTGCATGTCAGGCTAACAATGTCCGCTCGAACAATATTCTTCGAGCGAGCGAGCACAGCGAGCGAGTCGAGAAGTCCGAC
>VMTI01000145.1 GCA_013791675.1 bacterium
CAGAACACGGCTATTTTCGCACCCGTGGGAAAGCCAAAAGGAAAAAGCGTATCCCATCTTACAGATATTTCGGTGCCCGGCACATTTGAACTGAAATCCGTCTTAGAGTTTGCAGAAATGCCCGACGCGGTTAAGGAACTCGTAATCTGATAAAAACCGCCGGCGTCGCCGTCCCATGAACCGTACATAAAATCGGGAAGAAAGCCGCCCGCCGAAAACTTCGCGCCTTTGTTCCATGTGTCTATTTTTGTCAGGTCGTTAAAGCCCTCCGACGAGCCGTAATCCTTATCCAGATAAAGCAGCATACCGCAGCCGTCAAGTTTATAGTTAACGCCTATGTAAAGATTGTCCGCGTCCCATGTGACATAAAGAGCGTCTATTCTATTCATGACTTCTCCGTCATGAATATCATTCACAATTTTTTCTCCCGCCGCCCATTCATCAAGATTCCCGTCTATATCAATCCTGTGATACGGCGCGCATTCCGCCTGCGGCGGCATTAAAAATAACAGATTAAAAATAAAAAATAAAAAACAGCATAAGCTCAACATTCTTTTCCCGAGCGCGAAATCCAAATTACTGCTCATTCGGCTTCTCCTCCGACCCGGCGTCCTGATTTTTAAATTTCTCTTCCGCATCCTTTATTCTTATTTTTGAAATCTCGTGCGACGGATCAATCGCAAGAACCGCGCGCCACAGCTCTATCGCTTTTGTATAATTCCCGTTGCGATATTCCGTAACGGCCTCTCTAAACAATTTTTCTTTCTGCCACTTCTCATTTGATTCTTCGTAAGTGGGCTTATCCGTCGGGAAGGATTGCTCTCCGGATTCAAGGCGCTTTCTCGCCTTCTCTATCTTCTGCTTTGATAAATCATGAGAGGGATATATAGCAAGAACTTTCTGCCAAAAATCTATAGCTTTTTCGTAATTGCCCATTTTATATTCGTAAGTGGCTAAATTAAAATAATATTTCTTTGAATCTGCCCGGGCTTTAACAATATTTTTCTTGGCGAGAATATGCTCCGGGTTCAGTTTAAGCACTTGTTCCCAATTTTGGATCGCTTCTTCAAAACGCTTATCAATATAGGCCTCATAAGCCCTGTTATAATAAATTTTCATTTCACCTAATTTATCAACCTGCGCGCCGGCTGTACTGAAATAATATTTAACCGCTATATCTGGCTGAAAAGCTATGTCTCCGACAAAAGGCACGGAAACCCCAAATGAAAATTCTATGCGCTCTTTTAGAAGGAACTGCGCGGCCGCGGAAAAATAGTTTGAATTTATTCCCGTCATGATATTCAATCCTTTTATATTGTATTCAGCCCCCAGGCCGTAATCGGGCATTTGCAAATAGTCCTGGTAGGAAAAAATGAGTTTGATATTTGAAATTTTTTTAGCCAGCGAAAAATTAAATTCGCGGGGCAGAGGCTCTTTTTCCTTAAAACCTATATCCGTATTGCCGAGGTTTTTAAAAGCCAGTCCATATTCAAAACCGTCGGTGAATTTGGCGCTGATAAAAAAATCCCAGGAAAATGTTGTGGCGGAGTTTGAATAATTTTCATACGGGAAATGAGTGAACTCCAAAGAGCAGATGTTAAACGAAGCGGCGACATCTATACTTTCCTCAAATCTTCTGGTTATCAAGTCGTTGAGATTCCTTGCCAGCAGAAAAGAAGTTTTTGATTCTTTGTGTATGGGCGTGGTTAATAAATTACGGCTCACTCCCATACCATAATTTTTATACGGAAAAATCGCCGCGAGCACCATCTTATCCGCATCCGGGGGATAATATCCCTGGACAGGATTATCAAGTTTATTTAAACCGTAAAATAAATCGCTGTATTCCGCATACAGCGACGGGGACTTCTCTCCGCATATTAAAGCGGGATTGGAATAGGCGGAAGAGACAAGTGACCCGGCCAGGCTTTTTGTCTTCAAATCCACAAAACTATAATATGCAAAAATGGGGACGGAGGTAATTAAAAATATAAAAAATCCAATTATCCAAAAAATTGTTTTTGCAAACAACTTTGATTTAATTCTAAAAAATAGAATTCTTAGCAATTAAATTACCTCCGTCCCTATTTTTTCTTCGTTTATTTCCATACGCCTAAGGTGCCCCAAAAATCATCGGAATCTGTTTCCAGATGATAAAGATATGCTCCTGCCGGAACAGTGTTATTGTTCCGATCCCTGCCGTCCCAACTGGATTCCCCCGACAACTCCTTTATTTTTCTCCCGTTCATATCAAATATCTCAATTTTGATTACCGCGGGAGTTTGAATGAAATTAAATTCTATCTTCTCTCCGAGGCCGGGATTAAAAACAGGTTTGCTGATGGACGAAATATTTTTCCCCGAAGCAAGAGACGCTGATGTTATTTTAAATATACCTGCCTTTCCCTGCTGATTTACGCTGATAGTTATCGTATTAGCTGATGTATTCCTCGACGAGGTTTTGTAAATCCAATTACTTCCGTCATAAAAATAAACGGCGTATTTATCTTCATCCGCATCATCAAAGTAAGACAAAGTCAGTGACGCGGGCGGGATATTTCCTTCTATTTCATAAAGTTCCGCGGGCAAGCGCATCCCGTCCGTAGAAATATTGATTTCGGGATTAAAAGGAAGAATATTATCCGTAATCAGAGACTCCGGCTCAAGGAAAAGCAGTTTTGCGCTTTCTCCAAGCGGGTCCTTAAAAATAATTTTAGATTTACCGGTTGAATATTCTCTGCTTCCCGGGGTTAAAACAATTTCAGGCGTAACATCTATGCTGTAAACACCGGTATTCAGAGACTCCGTTCCCTTATAGAGGACAAAATAATAATCGATACTGCCGAACACATAATCCGCAGATACCGCGAATGTAAACGTTGACGCATTAAGCGCCGGATATAAAGTAGCAAAAACGCTGGAAGCTTCATTTTTCCATTTCAAAACGGCGCTGTCGGCATCAACGCTGTAAACAGACAGCGGCATATCACGCTCTTTGTAAAAATATTCCGGCGCGTTGAAATTACTATAGCTTATCTCTCCCGAAGATACGGCCATCTGTGAAGCCGCCGCGGAGGATGTTGAATACGCTATATCTGCAATATACCTGCCTGTATCAGGAACGCCGTCGATATCTTCATCAAGCGGCAGAACAAACCATTTATCAAAAGAAAATTCGTCAAAGGTATCGCCGCAAGACGCGGACTGATCGGGAATAATGTCTTTAGCCGAAGTGCCGTCTCCTCCGCACACAGCGGCGGCAACGCCTAATTTCGCGCCGGCTGGTATTCCGAATGCCGTTATTCCGTTATATATCACGGAAAAAGGTATTTTAATTTCAAGGGAACCTGTCTCACCGCTGCCGCCTCCTTTAACCGCCTGAGAAACCTGCGATGTAACATCATCCAGAGTCGTTGAGGAAGTTATTCTGTAAAAAGACCCCTCTGCAAAATCCCAAAATGTAAACTGAAAATCCGGCCTAAAGCCGTCAGGGAATTTATGATTCCTGGCCTGCGACCATGGCAAACCCGAAGCATCTTTTATAGAACCCAAATAATCCCCGCAATCAAGATAAAGGACGATAGAATTACCTCCGAGAATACCTTTCAATCCGATATAAATATTTTCGCTGTCATAGGTTGTCCACAAATCGTAAATTTCGTTTGTTATCCCCCATTTGGAATCGCTCTGCGAATCCGCCGCTATTTTTTCATTGGCTGAAAAATCCGCTTCGCAGTTCCCTGAAAGCGTAAATGAATGCGGCGTTTTAGATAACACCGGTGTGTAAATTTCGGGAGATGAGGGGAAAGTAATATTGTCATAAATCGTTTCGTAATCGCCGCCGTTTATTATAAGGTCATAATTTCCCGCAGGAAGCGAAACTCTTGCAAAAGAACTTATTTCGCTTTCATACGCCATCCTATAAGAACCCGCCTCATAAATTTTAAGGTTCAAAGGCAGCTCCGGAATACTCGAAAGATTTATGTTAAACGACGCGGTAGAAAAAGACAGTGTAAACGGCAGAGCCTTCGCCGCGGTTTCGCTTCCACTCGTGTGTGAAATATTATCATCACCGCAAACGTAGGTTGTGTTGTGGTCGTCATAAGTAACCGAAAAGTAATAAAGGATTTCTGTATCGGGAGTTATGTCCACCGTCCAGTATTTAATTGTGTACATATGTTCTTCCAGTTTAAACTCAGCGGTTTCGTACCAGTTAATATCTTTAAACCACGAAAGGCCTTTTTCTTTCCATATACCATTTTCCTTGTAATGAATTTTCCCGCCAGTCATATCTCCATAATTTTCAATACCGTATTCTGTATTGTAATACGACAAATTCCCTACGAAAAATTTAACATTTCCACCTTTCTGCAGATATAAAGGAATTCTCATTGAACTAAAAAGAGAGGGAACTTCTTCGTATGGCGAATGGAAGCAGTTGCCCGTGCCGGCAAGTATGAATGTGAACGGATTTGACGACGCTGACGAAGAAGAAGAACCAAAACAATAATTTGAGTTGTTTGATAAATTATGCTCGTAGGGTCTGGAAATATAAACATCTTTTGACTCTGCTTTCGAACTTATAAAATATTCAATAACCGTTCCCGTCGATAAATTCAAAGTCAGGCTCGAACCGTAAACCGAATAATCCGCACCCGTTTCGACATAGGAAAACATTTTCGTCTGCCAGGTTGATGAACTTTCTGCTTTCCAGTAAAGCTGCGGCGAGAGGTCTTGCGCTTTATCCAAATCCGTAAAATAAAAAATAATCTCTTCATCTTTTTTCGGGAACAACGGGTTTCTGTAGGACGTTGTGGAATTTGCTATACTCAATTCTCCTGACGGCTGGTGTTTGAACCCTTCGCCAGCGGGAGGAACGGCCAGGTAAGAAAGAAATTTAAAAAATTTATTGTCCAAAAAAGAATTCAAAACATCCCAGCAAAAAATCGCTGAATTTACAGCATTACTAAATTTCCAAATATTTTCTTTCTTATATCCGCTTGTTGAATTCGAGAACTCAAACCATGAACCGTCATCTGTATAGACATACAGGGCTTCGTTACCCCTTACATCTGCTGAGATGATTCCGTTTATTTTTCCTAAAGTATAGTCTATGGGAAATATTTTCCATCCGTTTTTGTAATAAATCTCCCATAATCTTGAATCCTCGCCGCCGATATAAAGTCTATCCTCTCCCGAAAAATTTGATTTTATTATACTGTATAATTTTGTGCCGGTATTGTATATTTTTTCTTTGTTCCACACTGCGCCGCTTTTATAAAATCTGTAAAGGCATTTATCCTTGCTAACCGCAAAAATTGCGTCATCGTAATAAACAATATCTGTGATTCCGAGACCGGCGCGGCCTATTCGCTCTTTTGCCCCGGTTCCCTGATTAAATTCCCACAAATAGCCGTAATCATCAGAAAGATAGAAGACATCGTCTTTTTTAATAAACGACAAGAAAGAACAACTGTTTGTAATAATCTCTACCGAAAAACCGCTTGCGGGATCAACCCTCCAGAGTTTTTTATTAACGGCATAAATTATGTCGTCTTCAAAGATTATATCTTTTACCTCTTCTTTGACGATTTCAGCAAATTTTACAGCAGTTGACCAAGAGACTATATAAATACTTCCCTTCTCATCACCTGCATAAATTGTGTCTTCATAAGCAAAACTGCACGTAACTTTTTCATCTGTTGCCCCTAATCCTGTTGACCTACTACCACTGTACCAGACTGCGCCGGCCGGCGTGGGAATAAAAAAAGTAAAAATAGGAACGGAGGTAATTAAAAATATAAAAATACAAATTATCCAAGGTTTTTTGAAATAAAATAAGCGCTTTATTTTAAAACTTTTATTCCATTTTTCTATAATTTTTGGAATATTTGGCAATTTAATTACCTCCATCCCCTTTTCTTTTTCCCCATTTAATCTGTAGCGAAAATCTTTGAGTATCGCCAAATTCCCCGAAGGGAATAAACGCATAATCAAAACCTATTTCCCTTATCTTAATTCCGATACCGAATGTAAATCCGGGGAATTCACCGTTATCCTCTGGTATATACTTATATCCCGCCCGCAGAAATACAACATTTATAATATTCGCCTCCATAGCGCAAGCACCAGAAGTTTTTCTGTCAATATAAAAATTTCCTGCCGAGTAAAGGGATATGTATTTTAAATTAAGCTTCACAGCCATCTGCAGTGTCTGAGGTAATTTTTCTTTAACATCTATAAATTTGATTTCGGGCCCCATATTGCATAGCGCCGCCCCGTAAGATAATTTGCCCGGAACTAAAAATCCGAAATCGGCAGCGGGAGCGCCTGCTTTCTCATCCTCTATTCGTTCCTCTATATATTTCACCCGCCCTCCCCATATCCCTTTTCGGGGGGTAAATGTGGCGGCAAAACATCTATCCTGAAAAACGAATTTACCAATATTTTTATAACCGTATGGATCAGAAGTATCTATCACCGTGCGGAGAGCGCTTGTATGAAGATAGTTCAGTGAAAGCGCAAGATTAAATTTATCAAACTGCTCAACATAAATAAGCGATTCATAATCTATATCGGCATAAAGGTTTATATGCATCAGCTGAATCTCACGGCCTGTGAGATTCAAAAGAGCTGCGGGATTATATTCCACCGCCGAAGAATCAGAATAATCAGCGGCGAGAGAATCGGCAAGCGCGGCGCCGCGAGCAGAAGTTCCTATCCTCAAAAAATTAAGCGCCGTCTCTCCGGCTCCAAAAATAGGGACGGAGGTAATTAAAAATACAAGAATATAAATTATCCAATGATTTTTTAAAGAAAATAAACGCTTCACTTCAAAACCCCATGCTTCCATTTTTCTATAATTCTTGGAATTTTTGGCAATTTAA
>VMTI01000055.1 GCA_013791675.1 bacterium
ACTAATTTCAAAAGGATTAATAAAACTTTACCCTGCAGCCAGAAAACCGAGGTATTAAAAGGCCTTCGGGCAGGATTCCGCGGGACTCCACAAATAAATCCGGAGAGAATTCTTGCTTTTACAGGATCGGATTTACTTACGAGTTTTTTTATCAGAAAACCTGACATTTGTAAAATAGTCCGTTTTAGAACCGAAAGCTATGGAATTAAAAAGAATTTGCTAAACAGATTTTTATATTCCAAATGTGATAGAATTATTACAGGAAACAATAAGATTAAAGATGAAATTTTAACATTGGGAGTAGACAGCCAAAAAGTTCAAACTGTATATCTTGGAGTTGATACTGAAAAATTCAAAGTTTCCATGCTGCCTGCAAAGGTTAAAATAGGTTTTTTGGGAAGGTTAGACAGAGTTAAAGGCATTGATGTTCTTTGCGAGGCGATGAATATTGTATGGAGAAGTTTTCCTGCCGCGGAACTTTATATTGCGGGAGATGAGGTAAATTATAGATGGGATAATATAAGAAAAGATTTTAAGGGGTATGTAAAATATATGGGCCGTATTTCTTATGATAAAGTGCCCGGATTTTTAGGAGATTGTCTTTTTGGTGTTATTCCATCTACAGGTTCAGAAGCAACTTCACGGGCTCTGATTGAATGGTGGGCGTCAGGCCGCACCGTCGTTGCAACATCCGTAGGGATTCTTGAAGAAGCAGTTTCAGATGGGCAAAACGGGCTTCTTGTTATGCCTTCGGATAGCCGCGCGTTTGCGACTGCAATTATTTCTCTCATAGAGAATCGTACATTATTAGAGTCCATGTCCCAAGCCGCGCGTAAGACAGTGAGTTCAGAGTTTTCTATAGAAAGTTTTGAAAAAAAACTTGATATATGTTTCAATAGTAACCAATGAGTAAAATTTCGATTTCCATAATAGCGTATAATGAAACGGTTCATCTGGCAGAACTGCTGGAAAATATCAAGGATTTTGCGGATGAAATTATTGTTATTGATTGTTCTTATGACGGTTCTATGGGAGAAATTGCGAAAAAATATACCGATAAAATATTTCGCAGGACTAATTTAGCCAATCTTAATATCAATAAGCAGGTTGGTATAGATAAATGCTCAACTGACTGGATTTTGTATCTTGACCCAGATGAAAGATTAACGCTTGCAGTTAAGAATGAAATTAGAATTGTGATTGAAAAAACTGTTTATGATGCGTATTTAATGCCGCGCTTGAATTATGTGTTGGGCAGACCTCTGAAATTCGGCGGTCATTATCCTGACAGACAACTTCGTCTTTTCAGAAGAGGAAAGGCAGGATTTCCCTGTAAGCATGTGCACGAAAGAATAAAGGTTAGCGGCAAAACAGGGTATATGAAAGAACCGTTTATTCATTATACTTATTCCGCGGTAAAGGATTTTATTGCGAAGCTTGATTTTTATTCGGATTTTAATGCGGACTATATGTACAAACAGGGAGTGAAGCCGGTTATTTACAGTGCTATGCTTAAACCCATGGTAAAATTTGTTAGAAAATCAGTATTTCAGTTTGGGTTTTTAGATGGCTTTGCGGGTTTGTTGGCTCTTTTCTTTTCTTTTGCAAACGTCGTAGTCAGTTATGCTAAACTTTGGGAAAAAATCAGAAATAAAAAGCGTGAAGCGGGTATTACTGTTATCGGGGATAAGAAATCGTGATTTATATTGTAGTTGCTGTTATACTGATAGGTTTATCGATCAGGTGGAACTGGTGGATGTTGAATGTTAAAGGTATTTCTATTTTGATGTACCATAAAATAGGCGTTCCTCCGGCGGATTCAAAACTCAAAAAGTTATGGGTGAGCCCGAAAAAATTTGACGCGCAGATGGCGTATCTTAAAAAGAAAGGCTATGAAATTATCACGTTTAAGGATCTCGCCGGAGGCGGCGTTCATGGCGGCGGAAAAAAAGTGATAATCACTTTTGACGACGGCTATAGAAATAATTACACGGAAGCTTTTCCCATACTTAAAAAATACGGTTTCAGCGCCGTTTTTTATGTTGTGAGTTCCACAATAGGCAAAAAGAATCTTTGGCATGAGCCTGATGTTGAGAAGCCCCTTGAAATGATGAGCGCGGAAGAAATCAAAGAGCTGAGTGCCTCCGGCATGGAAATCGGCGGGCACACGGTTTCTCATAAAAATCTTGCTCGTATATCCGTCGCCGACGCAGAAAATGAAATAAGAGCCGATAAAGAAACAATAGAAAAACTGACCGGCTCGGAAATGCTCAGCTTTTCTTATCCCTACGGCGGATTTAACGAAACGGTAAAAGAAAATGTTAAAAAAGCGGGGTACCGTTATGCTGTTATAATAAAACAGGGTAAGAACCCCCTGCCTTTTTTTGATAATTTCAAGCTGAGGCGGCTTCTTGTCCGGGGAGAAGAGAGCCATTTTGATTTTTACTTAAATCTTTCGCGCGGGAGGAACCGATTTTGAAAAAAACAAAAAATATTCAAATATCTGTGGTAATAGCGGTTTATAATAGAGGGGGGCATTTACGGTACTGTCTGGAAAGCCTTGCGAGGCAAACGTATAAAGATTTTGAGATTGTTATTGCCGACGATGGCAGCGGTCCCGAAGTTAAGGAACTCATTGATGGATTCAGACAATATTTGACTATTAAGCATGTTTGGCAGGAAGATAAAAATTTTCGTAAATGTCTTATTTTAAACAAAGCGGTTAAAATTTCTTCGGGCAAACAGCTTTTTTTCTTTGACGGAGATGTGATAGTGCATCCGCGATATTTGGAAGTTTCACGGAAATATGTTCAAGAAGGCCAGTATATGATTTCCCGTTCAGCTTATTTGTCGGAGACACTTACTCAAAAAATATTCAGAAAAAAAATGACTGTTCAGCAGATTTTCAGCGCAGGTTTTTTTCTTATAACTACGAAAGACTGGATTTTTGGAAAAACACGGTTTTTTGAATATGGAATATTTTTGCCTGAAGCGCTCTCGAAAATTGCAAGCGGCCTTAAAAAGGACAAACATATATTTGGAAGATGCTGGGCGGTTCAAAGAAGTGATTATGAAAAAATCAACGGCTATAATAATGATTTTGTGGGAGCATACTATGAAGATTTTGAAATTACCGCGAGGCTGAATTTTTCCGGAGCTAAACCGGTGCTACTGATTGACAGAGCTGTTTCATGGCATCTTTTTCATAAGCGGGTCTCCATGGAACCGCAAAATCTTGAAATTTATGCGAGAATAAAAGAGTTAAGAAATCCGAGATGCGCAAACGGGATGGACCAAATCAATCCGGAAGACATTGGCGAACTTAAATAATGAATATTCTGATTTATACGGATAAATTTCTACCCACAATAGGTGGATCATGCAGAGTATCTTATGAGTTGGCGGTTCAGTTCCATGCCAGGAATCATGCCGTTTCTGTTCTCACCATAGATTCGGAAACAC
>VMTI01000116.1 GCA_013791675.1 bacterium
AGAGCTATCTGGTGGACTAAAGTTTACAATCTTGTACGCCCACATATGGGCATCAGTGATAGGACGCCATATCAGCAGCTGCTTCGTTTCTATCCCAACATGTCAGAAGCAATATGCTTATTCCCCCCTCTCATTTTGGATAAAGTCTCTTCTAGCGAGCCTTTTATTGTTCCAACTGATTGTTCAAAAAGTGTTCAGTATCATATTGACTATTACCGGGAATTGCGATTGTGAGCTTGAGCGGTGAGCTGTTTGTGAATAACTGAGCGCCTGTCACCATTTTTAAAAGTTAAATGCCGGCGCCAAGGTCGGTGGGGGCTCTGCCGAGTTTCCTGAGATCCGACACGGCCTCCCGCACCTGTAAATCGACGGATACGTTTTCGTGTATTCTGTCGGGATATATTTGATAATATTTTCTGTACTTATCGGGGGTGAGGTTGAGCATCATGGAATTCGCTCCCGCCATAAACCCTCTGTTTCTCCCCTCCACAGGGGCCAGAGTTTCCAGAGCCGTTGTTGAAACGATTTTCCCCATTGGATCCGCAATTCTCAGCAGAGAGATTGTTTTTAATATTTTGTCGAGAGAAGGGGGCGTTGTTCCCGCAAAAGGCGTTTGAGGATGAGGAATGAAAGGCCCGAAGGTGTACATTTCAGGAGAGAGTTTTGTCGCGGCAAGAATATCCTTAACCGTATCTTCATCACTCTGCCCGGGGAATCCGACAAGGCCTCCGGTCAGGACCAGAAAGCCTAACTTTTTTGCCGTTTCAATTTCTTCCAGGCGACGGCTCAGAGAATCTCCGGGATGGAGTTTTGAATAAAGCCCGCTGTTTGAAGTTTCAAAGCGTATGAGCACGCCGCGGGCTCCCGCATCATAGAATTTTTTAAGGCCCGCCGGACCTACTTCTCCGGCACTTATAAAGAGCAGGACAGCGTTTGCGCCGCGTATTTTTTTAATGAGTTTTGCAATGCGTCCGACGTCGTATTCTGGGTCTTCTCCGCTTTGAAGAACCAGCGCTTTGAAGCCGTAAATATCAACAGAGCGTTTAACGGTGTCAAGAATTTCTTTCTCTGTCATTCTATAACGGGGCAGGGTGATATTTTCTTTTCTTATGCCGCAGTACAGGCAGTTGTTCGCGCAGTTGTTTGAGAATTCAATAATCCCATGCACGCAGCAGGCGTTTTTGTGGTATTTCTGGCGTATGAAATTCGCTACCTTATATAAGTATTCCTTATCTCCCTCGTCTTCCAGTGAGAAAAGATGCAGATATTCCTCGAATTTTATTTTTCTTCCCTCCAGCGCCGCATCCAGTATTACCCGGGTTTTTTTTGACGCGTCGCCTTTTCCTTCAAGTTTTGAAAGGCGAAGGTCAACTTTTCTTAGCTTAAAAAATGTTTCTTTCCAGAATTCCAGTATTTCGCGGGCTTCTTTTTCGGGAACAACATTTATGACGAAGCCGCCCTGCGCATATATGTAGTCGCCGGATTTCACTTTCACAAAATCGTTGTGAGCGTATCTTTTCTCGCCGAAGTAGTCTATTATGACTTTTTTGTCCTGAAAACCTGTTATTTTACCGGGGATTGCGTAGCACATATTAAGTTCCCCGCAGCATTAGAAATAAATATCTCTGTGGCCATTTACTATCTTAGCGTATTGAGCCATAAACTTTTTAAACACCGCGGGTTTTTCTTTTTTTATCTCATTAATTTCTTTTTTTATTATTATCTCGCCTTTTTTCTTTGTGGCGTCCGACGCATAATCGTCAAGCCACTCTCTGAAAGTCAGCACGGCGTTCATTTTACAGAACCATTTTTCCTCGCCCTTTTTCAGCATTTCCATTATGCATTTTCCTGTTCTTCCGCAGCGGTAGCCGGCCGTGCAGAAAGAAGTTATGTATCCCATTTGAGCGAATTCCCCGATCACTTCGTCAAGTTCTCTTGTGTCTCCCAGAATAAATTGCTGTCTTTCGCCTTCCTGCTTATTGCTTCTTTCGCTGTAGGCGCCTATGCCTATTTTTGTTGAAGCATCGGTTTGAGTTATCCCGAGTTTCAGGCATTCTCTCCGCATCTTTGCCGTTTCCCGCGCTGTTATTATCATGCCGCAGTATGGCACTGAAAGCCTGAGCACGGCAATAAGTTTTTTAAAGTCGTCGTCGGACACTTTGTATTTAGACTGCTTGTTGAACGGCGTGTTGGCGGCGGGTTCCAGGCGGGGAAACGAAATTGTATGAGGCCCGATTCCGAAATGCTTTTCAAGGTCAATGGTGTGATACAAAAGTCCCATCACCTCAAATTTCCAGTCGTAAAGGCCGAAAAGAGCGCCTATGGCGACATCGTCAATCCCCGCTTTCTGCGCTCTGTGAAGCGCGTAAAGCCTCCACCGGTAATCGGATTTTATGCCCGAGGGATGAACTTTTTCATACGTTTTATGATGGTAAGTTTCCTGAAAAACCTGATAAGTGCCGATGCCTGTTTTTTTCAGCTTTTTCAAATCTTCAATATTCATCGGCGCGGCGTTTACATTAACCCTGCGTATTCCCCCATGACGGACTTTTGTGCTGTAGATGGTGTTTATGGTGTCGGTCATATAATTTATATCCGAGGAGGGATGTTCACCGTAAACAACGATAATTCTCCTGTGGCCTGTAGATATCAGAGCTTTGGTTTCTTCCTCTGTTTCTTTCAGTGTGAGCTGTCTGCGTTTTTGAGCGCTGTTATTCTTCCTGAAGGAACAGTAGAGACAGTCGTTTACGCAGAGGTTGCTGAGATAAAGCGGAGCGAATGTGACGATTCTGTTGTCGTAGACTTTCCTCTTTATTTTTCCCGCAGCGCCAAACATCTCTTTGAGAAGCCCCGCGTCTTCAACATTGAGGAGGGCCGCGGTTTCTTCCGGTTCCAGCCGTTGGATAGTGAGAGCTTTTTGTATGATCCGGCGGATATTCTGTTTCTCCGGCTTTTTGTGTTTTTTTAGCAGTTTTTCAATCTCTGAGTCATCTATAAAGTCACAGCCGTTTGTCAAAAAAGGCGCTATCTCTTTTTCGCGGATTACATTTTTAATCCAGTCATCAGTGTCTTGTTCAAGGACAGGTATATATTCCATAAATTTTTTTTACAGATTTTTTGATATCCTAACTTATTCCTGAAAAAGTATAGTTTATATGCAATTGCCCTGTCAAGGACAGGACACAATCCTCTCAATTTACGTCCAGATTTTCGTTGAGTTCCACGGCGAGTCAATTTGCCCCTTGACAAAGTAAATGATAATGATTATCATTA
>VMTI01000227.1 GCA_013791675.1 bacterium
CTCTATAAGGCTTCCCGTCAAACACTTTATCCCCATTTTTTTCCTTTCCGCGTCTGTTAAATGAAACACATCTATCTCCACGGGATCCGGCATTTCCATTTTGTTTTTGATTCCGTCAAGGCCGGCGGCCAGCATCACGCTGAACGCGAGATAAGGATTGCAGGCCGGGTCGGGAAATCTGATTTCTATGCGCGTAGCATTTTCCTGACCGGGTTTATACATAGGCACCCGCACAAGCGCCGAGCGATTGCGTCTCCCCCACACAATATATACAGGAGCCTCAAAGCCGGGGACAAGCCGTTTGTAAGAATTTGTCCACTGATTGGTAACAAGACATATTTCCCGCGCATGCTTCATAATGCCGGCGATATAATACTTCGCGTCCGATGAAAGAAAAAATTCATCATTCGGGTCAAAAAAGATATTCTTTCCTTTTAAAAAAAGCGATTGATGCACATGCATACCCGAACCGTTCTCGCCGAAAATCGGTTTCGGCATAAACGAAGCGTAAACACCATTCGCCCATGCCACTGATTTCACCGCGACTTTGTAGGTAATAACATTATCAGCCATCTCAAGAGCCGGCGCGTAGCGCAAATCTATTTCATGCTGTGAAGGAGCGACTTCGTGATGCGAATATTCAACGATAACGCCCATATCTTCCAGCGCCATAATTGTTTCCCGCCTCAAATCATGAGCCGTATCAAGCGGCAGATAATCAAAATATCCGCCCTTATCTATCGTCTCAGGGCTTTTGTCATTTTTAAAATAAAAATATTCAAGCTCCGGCCCAACATTAAACATATCATATCCCGCTTCTGCCATCGCCTTAAGATTCTTCTGGAGCACATACCTCGTATCTCCTTCATAAGGTTTATCGTCGGGCGTATATAGATCGCAGAACATGCGCGCCACAGCATTTTCTTTAGGCCTCCAGGGCAGTATCTCAAAAGACGCCGGATCAGGCTTGGCTATCAGATCGCTTTCGTAAATTCTGGCGAAGCCCTCAATGGAAGACCCGTCAAAACCCATACCGTCTTTAAACGCTCTGGGCAGCTCATTTGCCGTTATACTGAAAGATTTGATTGCCCCCAGGACATCCACAAACCAGATTTTAATAAATCTTACATTTTTTTCTTTCACTATTTTCAAAACATCTTCTGCCGTCTTTTTATTTTTCATTTTTTTCCTCCATTCGATTACACGAATTATAGATAAGTTTCTTCATTAAATCCATAACCATAGGCCAATTTTAACCAATCGCGTCACCTCCTCTTTCGCCGGTTCTAATTCTGATACATTCCGGCAAATCCAGAACAAAAATTTTTCCGTCGCCTATATTCCCCGTCCCTGCTCCTTTTATGATTGCCTCAATCGTCGGTTCCACGAAATCATCATTGACAGCGATTTCAATGCGCACTTTTTTCAGCAGATTCACTTTATGGATTACCCCCCTGTATGTTTCCGTGTATCCCCTCTGCTGCCCGCAACCGAGGGTATTCGTTACTGTCATTTTAAAAACATCAGCTTTGTACAGCGCCTTTTTAACGTCCGGCAGTTTGTGCGGCTGAATCATCGCAATAATCATTTTCATTTTATTTTCCTCCCGGTCCGCTTTTAGCGGACATACCGGCCATTTTTCATTCCGTGGTGAATATCTGAAAACCGGCGTAAGATTCCATGCCATGTTCGGTGATATCCAGGCCTTTGAGCTGCTCTTCGTCGGAAGCCCTTAAACCAACGGTTTTTTTAAGAATGAAAAAAAGAAACGACGCTGAACCGAAAACCCATGCTCCCACCGAAATCACTCCAAGCAGTTGAATAAGCAGCTGCGAGAACCCTCCTCCGAAAAAAAGGCCGTTGACCGCTCCGGCGCCGCTTGACTTACCATAAGCGGATTGAGCAAACAATCCGACGGCAAGCGTGCCCCATATGCCGCAGACGCCATGCACCGATATCGCGCCCACAGGGTCGTCAAGGCGAAGAGCCTTATCAATAAATTCCACGCTGAATACAACCAGTACGCCGGCAACCGCGCCGATGATAATCGCGCTCAGGGGAGACACGCTTGCGCAGGGCGCTGTTATCGCTACCAACCCCGCCAAGACCCCGTTAAAAGCCATACTCGTATCCGGTTTTCCGAATCTCTTCCATGCGGTGAACATGGCCATAATCGCTCCCGCGGCGGCGGATAAATTAGTGGTTACGGCAATAGTTGCGATACTTAAGTTTGTGCCTGAGGTTGTGCTTCCCGGATTAAAGCCGAACCAGCCAAACCAGAGAATGAACACGCCAAGAGCCGCAAGAGGAATATTGTGCCCCGGAATAGCATTAGAACTTCCGTCAGCATTATATTTACCCAGACGCGGGCCAAGAAATATCACACCGGCGAAAGCAGCCCAGCCTCCGACCGAGTGAACAACGGCGGAACCGGCGAAATCTATCATACCTTTATTCCCAAGCCATCCGCCGCCCCATATCCAGTGCCCCACCACAGGGTAAATAAAAGCGCAGATAAAAAATGAGTAAATTAAATACGCGGGGAATCTCGTCCTTTCCGCCATCGCTCCGGAAACAATAGTAGCCGCGGTTGCCGCGAAAACCGTCTGAAACATCCAATACGCGAACTGCCATAATCCCCCGGCGGTAGCAGGGGAAGCGGCGCTTAGAAAAAATCCGTTTGAGCCGAAAAGCCCCGCCTTATCCGCCCCGAACATTAGGCCGAAACCGATGGCCCAGAAAGCAAGTGAACCAATGGAAAAATCCATAAGATTTTTCATCAGAATATTGGCGGCATTCTTTGCTCTCGTAAAACCCACTTCGACAAGAGCAAAACCGGCCTGCATGAAAAAAACTAAAAATGCGGAAATGAGAATCCACACCGTATCAATAGCAACGGCATTTGAAGATGCCGTCGCTTCACCGGCCATTATAGTCAGAGGTAACCCTGTCAAAATTACAAACGCCAAAATCAGTTTCTTCAACTTCCGGCATAATAATCTGTTAACCATCATTCCTCCTGACGATAAAATCGCTTTATTCTGTTCATCCGTTTCTTTCGCCTTCACAACAAACGCTCTTTTCACAATTAGGTAATTTGGGAAGACCAATATTTTTTCACGTATTGGAATTGCTCCGAATTTCCTATCTCAAAAACAAAATTCGAACAGCTTTGTTGCGGAATTTGGCTGACTCTGCCTGTGACTTCTTTGTCTTAACTTACTGTAATTCTAAACTTAATCCGCGCTCTTGTCAAGGCCTGAAGCAAGAATAACCGCTTCTGCTATTTCCTTCAAACCTTTTCGCATATCCATACTTTTTTGACGCATCATTTTATACGCGGCTTCCTCGCTGATGTTGTTTTTCTTCATTAAAATGCCCTTCGCCCGCTCTATTATCTTCCTTTCCAGGAGCGATTCCTTCGCCGCTAAAATATCCTGATTCAGGCGCGTGCTCTCTATCGCCGCCGCCGCCTGATTCGCGATGGCCTGAAGAATTGAAATTTCCTCACTTGAAAACTTATGCGCTGTTGCCGTATAGCTGTTTATAACGCCTATTACTCTATCCTTAATCATCATCGGCACAGATAAAAGGGATACAATGCCTTCTTTCGCGGCAATTTTCGGGAACATATAGCCCTGTTCATTAACGACATTTAAAACAGTGCGCGCTTTTTTTTCTTCAACAACCATGCCGCTGATAGATTGGCCTATCTTCAGATTAGGCTTGTTTTTATAACTCACACTCAGGCTTTGAGTCGCCGCTATAACAAGTTCTTTCTTTTTTTCATCAACAAGCATTATGGAACATATTTTTGAATTCATTATCTCGGCGGTCATCGTTACAATCAAATGCAGAATTTCCTCAAGATACCTGTTTGAAACAATTGTGCGGCTCACTTCTGAAAGAAGTTCTATTTGTTCAGCTTTCTTTTTCAATTCTCCGTACATAAGAGAATTTACAAGAGCGCTTCCGAGATATTTTGCTACCGTAAAGAGAAGCTGCACAGTTGAAGTTTTGTAAATATATTTTTTTATGTTCTGGGCGTTCAAAACACCTATCACTTCATTTTTTGAAAGAATAGGAATGGAAAGAAAAGCTTCATATTTGTCTTCCGGAAGATTTACAAAATTCTTAAATCTTTTATCTTTATAGGCGCCCGAAGAAATAGAAATCGGTTTTTTTTCTTTTGCCACCCAGCCTGTTATTCCCTCTCCTATTTTTAGTTTTACTTTTCCGAGCATTTTTGGATGAGTTTTTTTTGACGCTCTTAAGACGAGTTCATCATTTTTTTTATCATAAAGATAAATCAAACATGAGTCCGCCTTCGTCAGGCCTATTACAAGTTCCAAAATCTGCTCCAGCACTTCTGTTATTTCAATTGATGAACTAATCAGCTGAGCCGTGTTATGAAGAATCTGAAGCTCATTTTTCAGATTTTTAATTGTCTGCCCGGAAACTGCTGCCATAAATTTTATTTCCTCAAAAAAATATCCACGGCGGCGGCCGCGCGCTGCCCGTGAAAAATTGCCCTTAC
This sequence comes from bacterium, assembly GCA_013791675.1. Lineage (GTDB taxonomy): Bacteria > CG03 > CG03 > CG03 > CG03 > CG03. Next base: position 4,538 of record VMTI01000227.1, read on the forward strand.
CGCCAGAGAAGCCCCTGTTGAAGCGTCGCCTGAGGCGAAGACGCCTTTGACAGAAGTGCTGTAATCATCAGTAACTTTTATATTTCCTCTCTCATCAAATTTCACGCCCATATCTTTGAGCAGCCCGCTGTGCCGCGTGTGAACAAAACCCGCCGCGATAATAATCATGTCTATTTTAACCGAAAATTCGCTACCGGGAATTTCAGTCATGCTCATTTTTCCGCCTGAGCCCGGATTCCATTTCACTCTGACGCATTCGGCGCTTCTCACTTTTCCTGCGGAGCCTTTAAAACTTTTTATCAGAACAGACCACTGCCTTTCGGCTCCCTCCTGCTGGGAAGAAGATTCTCTCAATATTGCCGGCCATTCGGGCCATTCGGGATTCCAGCTTTTGTTCCAGCTCACAGGCGCAGGCATAATCTCATACTGATATATATTTTTCGCGCCCTGCCGCCTTGCGGTGCCTATGCAATCCGAGCCTGTGTCGCCGCCGCCGACGACAAGAACCGATTTATTTTTCGCCTGTATAATTTTATCCGCGAGCTTGCCTCCCGATACAAATTTGTTTGAACCGCTTAGGTAATCCATTGCAAAATATATTCCCTTAAGCTGCCGCCCCGGCGCATCTATATCCCGCGGCTCCCCCGCGCCCGTAGTTATAAGCACGGCATTAAAATATTTTTTTAACTCTTTCGCGGAAATATCAACTCCCGCCTGAACGCCTGTCTCAAACTTAATACCCGACTTGACCATAATATCCAGCCTGCGGTCTATCACCCATTTTTCAAGTTTAAAATCCGGGATGCCGTACCTTAAAATACCGCCGGGCTTATCTGACTTATCATAAACAGTGACCTGATTTCCTTTTTTTCTTAAAGACCAGGCGGCGGCGAGGCCGGCGGGGCCCGAACCGATAACGGCGACTTTTTTCCCAGTCTCAGCGGCGGGCTTAAGCACTTTTACAAAACCTTTGGCAAAACCATATTCTATAATTGCCAGCTCTATATGCCTGATTGCCACCGGACTGTCATTAATGGATAAAGTGCACGCCGCTTCGCAGGGGGCGGGACAAATGCGGCCTGTTATTTCCGGAAGAGGGTTACATTCCTGAAGCCTTTCAAGAGCTTCCACCCAGCGCCCCCTGTAAACCAAATCATTCAATTCCGGTATAAGATTGTAAAGTGGACATCCCATGCTGTGGCAAAACGGCACGCCGCAATCAATGCATCTGGCGGCCTGGCGTTTTATTTCCGCGATGGAAAGCGCCTTCTCCACCGCCTTATAATCCCTGATTCTTTCTTTAACGGCTCTGTACGGCGCGTTTTTCCTCTCGTATTCCATAAATCCCGCGGGCTTACCCATTATTCAAAAACCTCCTCGGTAATTGTCTCCACGTCGGATTCTTTCAACTGCGCTTTTTTAATCCTATCCAGCGCCTTCTTATAATCTATGGGCATCACTTTTACAAACATGGGAAGCATTTCATCCCAATCGCGAATTATACGGGCAGCGTAGGCGCTGAATGTAAGCCTCGCGTGTTTTTTAATCAGGTTATAAAGAAATTTCTCGTCCTTCTTTTCCGTAACAGGGCCCAGATCAACCATCTCAAGATTACAGTTAGTGTCAAAAAGCTGATTCTCGTCCAGCACATAGGCGATACCGCCGCTCATACCCGCGGCGAAATTAACGCCTGTCGGGCCGAGAACAACAACCCTGCCGCCTGTCATATATTCGCAACCGTGATCGCCCACGCCTTCCACAACGGCTATCGCTGCGGAATTTCTCACGGCAAAACGCTCGCCCGCCATTCCATGTATAAACACTTCTCCGCCCGTCGCTCCGAAGAGCGTGACATTGCCCGTGATAATATTGTTTTGAGATCTGAATTTAGAACCTTTTCTCGGATACAGAATTATCCGCCCTCCCGAAAGGCCCTTTCCCAAATAATCATTTGAGTCGCCTTCAAGTTCAAAAGTGACGCCGCGGGCGAGAAACGCGCCGAAACTCTGCCCCGCCACTCCCGTAAATTTACATTTGATTGTGTTTTCGGGAAGGCCTTCCTCCCCGTAGAGCCGCGCGACACGCGAGCTTAACATGGCTCCGACCGCGCGATTGCAATTTCTGATATCATAGTTTAATGAAACAGCTTTCTTTTTATCCAATGCCTGAGCGGCTTTTTGAATTATATCTATGTCCAGAGCATTGGAAAAATCATGTTTTTGGGAGCAGGTTGAGCGATACCCGTCCGCCCCGGCTTCGGGCCTCATCAAAAGCTTTCTGAAATTCAGGCCTCTCGCTTTCCAGTGAGATAAAGCCCTCGCGCTTTGAATCCTGTCTGAGTGCCCTATCATCTCATCAAAAGACCTGAATCCCAAATCCGCCATGATTTCCCGCGCCTCGCCTGCAACGAATCTCATGAAATTGATAATATGTTCCGGCCGCCCTGCGAATCTTTTCCGCAACCGCTCATCCTGAGTGGCTATACCCGCGGGGCAAGTGTTTAAATGGCACTTCCGCACCAGAACGCAGCCCAGCGTAACAAGAGCGACGGTACCGAAACCGTATTCTTCCGCGCCGAGCAAAGCCGCGACGACAACATCTTTCCCCGTTCTCATCTGTCCGTCAACCTGCACGCGAATTCTGCTTCTCAATTTATTAAGCACGAGTGTCTGCTGCGTTTCGGCAAGGCCTATTTCCCAGGGAATCCCCGCATGCTTTATGGACGACAGCGGAGACGCTCCCGTGCCTCCGTCACCGCCGCTTATCAGCACCATGTCCGCCTTGCCTTTTGCCACACCCGCGGCGACGGTGCCCACCCCCGCCTCACTGACCAGTTTCACGGAAATACGGGCCTTGCGGTTCGCGTTTTTTAAATCAAATATCAGCTGCGAAAGGTCTTCTATTGAATATATGTCGTGATGCGGCGGCGGTGAAATAAGCATAACCCCCGGCGTGGAATAACGAATATCGGCAATCACCTTATTGACTTTATGGCCCGGAAGCTGCCCTCCTTCTCCGGGTTTAGCGCCCTGCGCCATCTTAATCTGAAGTTCTTTCGCGTGCACAAGATAATTTATGCTGACCCCGAAGCGCCCTGACGCCACTTGTTTGACGGCGCTCATTTTGGAATCTCCCGACGCTTCTGTTTTATACCTGGCCTTATCTTCTCCGCCTTCGCCCGAATTACTGGCTCCGCCCAGACGATTCATCGCGATTGCCATGGTTTCATGAGCCTCTTTGCTGATGGACCCAAAACTCATGGCCGAAGTGACAAACCTTTTAACGATAGACTCCACCGGCTCCACTTGAGATAAAGGGACAGGCTTCCCTTTTTTGAAACTGAAGAGCCCCCTCAGCGTGCATAAATTCCGGTTCTGATTATTTATTAATTCCGCATATTTTTTGTAAAGGCCGTAATCTCCCGCCCGCACAGCTTTTTGCAAAGCGACTATGGCCTCCGGCGCCATAAGATGCTTCTCCGAAAAACGCCTGTATGAATAATGACCTCCTGACGGGAGCATCCCTCTGTTATTTTCCGGAGCCGCAAAAGCCGCGGAGTGCCTCATTAAACTTTCAGCGGCAATTTCTTTAATGCCTATTCCTTCTATGCGCGAAGGAACACCGCCAAAATATTTATTGACAAATTTAGAATTGAGGCCTATGGCTTCAAACATTTGAGCGCCTTTATAACTGCGGATTGTTGACACCCCCATCTTTGACATTATCTTAAGCAGGCCTTTCTTAACAGCCGTTATATAATTGTCAAGAACATCGTCCATTTGAAGTTCCTCTGACAGAAAATTATCTTTTTTTAGCGACGCCAGAGTTTCAAACGCGAGATACGGATTAACGGCGCTTGACCCGAAAGCGATGAGCGTGGCAAAATCCATCACTTCCCTGGCCTCGCCGGTCTCAACCACCAGCCCTATAAGATGTCTCTTCCCACGGGAAACCAGATGGCGGTTTACCGCGGAAACAGCAAGAAGCGCCGGTATCGGAGCATGCTTAGAATCCACACCCCTGTCGCTGATAATAACAAGCGAGCACCCCTCATCTGTTTTTTTCTCAACTTCCCTGCACAAAATA
>VMTI01000058.1 GCA_013791675.1 bacterium
AATCTCACCGGGCCCCGTGAAACGGGACTCAAACCGGGAGATTCTGTGAATCTCACCGGGCCCCGTGAAACGGGACTCAAACCGGGAGATTCTGTGAATCTCACCGGGCGCATAGACAGAATGGATATTATTCCGGGCGAAGGTATGAAAACACTCCACATAACGGATTACAAATCCGGCAAAAACGAACTCAGCGAGGAAGAGCTGAAAAATGACATACAGCTGAAGTTTTACATATACGCCGCTTTTCTTCTCTACAAAAAACATCACAGAAATATTCGTTTTACGCTCTCCTATCTGCGCGACGGCAATGAAATAAGTTTTGAAACTTCCCAGCCCGAAATATTCCGCGGGGAAATAGAAAATATAATTGAGCGTATTCTATCGGACAAATCTTATCCGAAAAATCCGGGGCCTCTGTGCAAACATTGCCCCGCCTTAAAACTGTGCAAACCGGAGATTCAGAATGAATAAACCGGCGACCGGCACGCAGATGGCGTTTGATTTCATAACCGACAGAGAAAAAAATTACGCCGAGGTAAATGGCGAGGTGAGAACAATAATATACGCCAACCCCGACACCGGCTGGAAAGTGGCGGAGGTGAAAACCTTCTCGAAAAAAAACACAAAAGTCTGCGGATATCTGCCCGGAATAAAGCTCGGCGATAAAATATGCGCGCGGTGCACAAAAACCACCCACCCGCAATTCGGCGAGAGCCTTCAGATCGACGAATTCTACAGAGAGCTTCCTTATCAGAAAGAAGGCGTTATAAAATTTATGATGTCCTGCGTGGACGGCGTCGGCGAGCAGCTCTCCGAGAGAATAGTAAAAAAATTCAAAGACAAAGCGCTGGAAATCCTGGAGGAAAATCCTCAGCGGCTTCTTGAAGTGGAAGGCATCAGCGAAAAACTGCTGGAGAAAATAAAAAAAAGCGCAGGGCTAATAAACACAAGCGTCAAAGAACTGGTTCTCATAGGTTTTTCGCCGAAGTGGGCGAGCCGCATATACCTAAAATACGGCGCCGAAGCGGCGTCTTTAATAAAAAAACACCCATACAAACTGATACGCGATTTCAAGGGGATAGGTTTCAAAAAAGCGGAAATTATCGCGGGGAATGTCGGCGTGGAAAAAATGGACGGTGAGAGAATAGCCGCCGGCATCTATTTTTCCATAAACGCCATACTTCAAAAAACAGGCCATAATTTTCTGTATCTCGACGATGTTGTCCGCGCCTCATCGCGGCTTCTTGAAATACCACGCGCCTGGGCCGAATCTGAAATACTGTCCAACAAAGGCCTCGTCATAGAAAATGACATGGTTTATCTCCCTAAATATTACGAGGCTGAAAAAGACGTCGCCGAAAAAATAGCCGAAAAAATAAAGCTTCCGCCCGTTGAGTTAAAAAATTTCCCCGAACTTATAAATAAAATAGAATCCGAAGTGAAAATCAAATTCTCCCCCGACCAGATAGAAGCCGTAAAAAAAGCTATCGTAAACCCCCTGACGGTTATAACCGGCGCCGCGGGAACAGGGAAAAGCACCCTCTGTATAGGCCTGCTGCTTCTGCTGGACAAACTGGGAAAAAGCTACGCGGTGTGCGCTCCGACGGGAAAAGCCGCCAACAAAATTGAAAATCTCACAGGCAAAAGCGCGTCCACTATTCACCGTCTTTTCAAATACTCGCCCGCTGAGGGTTTCCGCGTAAACGGCGAAAATCCTCTTGAAAAAGATTATCTGATTGTTGACGAGGCCTCAATGGTTGACATACTTCTTATGCAGGCCATTTGCGACGGCGCCGGAAAAAATACAAGAATAGTTTTTATCGGCGACCCTTATCAGCTGCCGCCAGTGGACGCGGGAAACTCGCTGCAGGCGCTTGTGGGAAGTTATTCCGTCTCACAGATAATGCTTCCCGAAATATTCCGCCAGAAGAAAGAATCCACAATTCTCAAAAACGCGTCAATGATAAATATGGAAAAACCCTTCCCAATGACAAATACCGACGATTTTGAATTCATAGACACCGCAAACCCCGCCGAAATGATAAAAGCTCTTTATTCCTCAATAGAAAAACTTAAAAAGGCCGGCTTTCATCCCATAAAAGATATAAATGTGCTGACTCCGCTCAACAAGGGCGGCGGCGATATTTCAGTTTCCAACCTGAACCTCCGGCTGCGGGATTGGCTGAATCCGGCCTCGGAAGATATTTCCTTCCTCGTGCATGACAGGGAGTTCAGGATAGGCGACAAAGTGATGCAGAGAAAAAACGATTACGATTTGGATATATATAACGGCGATATAGGAATTATAAAAGACGACTGCCAGGGCGAAAAAACGGTGACCGTGGATTTTGACGGAAAAGAAAAAAGAATTCCTTATTCAAAAATGGACAACATCACGTTAAACTACGCGATGACCGTTCACAAATCTCAGGGCAGCGAATCAAGAGCGGTGATTTTTCTATCCACCCGCAGCGGTTGTTATTTTCTGCTCAACAAAAATCTTTTTTATACGGCCATAACGCGAGCGAGGGAGAAACTCATAATGATTATGCCTTATGAGGTCGTTAAAATGGCCGTGGGATACAACATCCGGCGGCAGTCATATCTTTCGCACCGCATACAGCAATTTGTTCTCGGACGCGAAAAAAACTGAACATTCGGGGGACTCTGTTCCCCCCCTACTTGCTGTCAATCAAACTCCGGGCTTTTTGGATTTTCTGTTTTGAGAGTTTGTGGTCGGGATTTATTTTGAGCACTTCCTGCCACTCGGCTATAGCCTCTTTATATTTACCCTGTTTGTAAAGTTCTGTCGCCTTATTGAAATGCGCGCCTGCTTTCGCTTTCGCGGCGGAATCCATTTTTGCGGGCGCCTCCGGGGCGCCTAAAATTGCTTCTTCCATTTTTCTTATTTCCTCGTCCATATCGGAGATTTCCGCGGGAGCCGTAACAGTCGGCGCGACTTTTTCGGTTTCCGGCTCCGCCTTTTTGATCGCGGCCGGCGCCGGCTCGGTAACGGCGGTTTCAATATCATCCGGATAAATATCTTCTGATTTTAGTATCGGCGCGGCTTCTTTCACTACGGGAGCTTTATCTGTTTGTGTTGTTTTTTGTCTTAACGGCACCTTTATGCCGTCAAGGTTTTCCGGCAAAACAAACTCCTTCGGCGGAGCAAATCGGAAAACCATCTGAATGCGGTGAGAACCTGAATTGTCTTGAATTTCCAAAGGCAGCGAAAATGAATAATCAAGGCCTACGCTTTGATCCTTAACGACAAAGCTCGCTCCCATATTTATAGACGCCACGCTGTACCCGCATCTCACAGCAAGAGTTTTATCGGCGAACCACGCTTCCGCGCCTATTCCCCAGCTCAGCTTATCTCCCCAGTCCTGCGTGCGGTATATCATATCAACGCCTGATAAAACATTCTGAAAAACTCCGAGCTCCGGAGATTTTGCCGCGAAACCCATCCTGTAAATTGACGGCACGTTATCTTCGTATTTGATTCCCACGTCGGCGGGAATAATATTCTCAACCGAAAATCCTGCCGCAAAAGTCCTGTTAATGTTTACAAGCGCTCCCAAATCGGCGGTAAAATCCGAAGCCTCATTAGAGTCAAAGAAAGGCTGCATTTCATGAGGTAAGCTGTAAGAGTGACTTAAATATTTAAGGCTGCCGCCGATATCCACAGCGCCCCGTGTAAATGCTCCGGAAAATAAAAGGCTGTTTTCCGTATAAATACCCTGAGCGTCAAAACCGGAGTAAGCCATACCCATTGTAAAAGAATCTTTTGGATACACCGCAGAAAACTGGTAATACTTCCATTCCACGCCGGAAAGCCCCATGTAGGGTTTAAACCCCATAAGCACGAGCTCGGGGGAATCAAGCTCTCTTATAGCGGCGGGATTGTAAAAAAGAGAAGACGCGTCGCACCCGGCGGCGCAAAACACCCCGCCCATGCCTTCCGCCCGTGCGGACCACCCGGGATTCTGAAAAGCGCAATATGAATCCGATGCCGAGAACACTGTCGACAACGCAATCGCCAAAATTATTTTCCTGTTCATTTTACGATTACCGCCGTTCCATATTGTTTCTGCCCGGAAGCCGTCGTGGTTCGGTATATATATGCCCCCGATTCCATCATGTCCGAAGAACCCCCCGGCGTTGAATTATTTTCCGTGCCGTACCACGTGCTGCCGTTTATATCCACAGCTTTTTTACCCGCGGGAGAATATATTTCAACCTTAACGGCGCCTACAAAAACGAGGGGATAATCAAGCGAAACAAAACCGGGCTGGCCGGGAGTTATGGACGGCACCACCAGCACCTTAAAATTCCATTCGCTGATATTCCCGCACAGAGACGTCGTGCTATATGAAACAGGCGTGAATACAAATACGACGCTGGAAGAAAGCGTCACGCTATAGTTTCCGGTCACCAAGCCGCTGAAACCATATAAACCGTCGGCATCTGTCACATAATCCGCCGAAGCAAGGCCGCTTAAAGAAACCGCAATCCCCTGAATACCAGC
>VMTI01000172.1 GCA_013791675.1 bacterium
AAATTTTTCAATTGCCTACGGAATATATACAGCGCCGCCATCTGCCGATAACACACCTCCGTCGGCGGTGAGTAATCTGACGGCGATTGCGGGAAGCGACGACGGGGAAGTGAAATTAACATGGACGGCGCCGGGCGACGACGGCGCGGGCGGGAATGTTTCAAGCGGGCTTTACAGAATAAACGCTTCAACCTATAACATAACTTCCGCGAATTTTGGTTCAATCACAAACAACGGAAAATACACTTTTACCGTTGATATTTCAACAAGTTACACGACGCAGGGAACGGAACATTCGTACGGTTTTAGCGGCTTATATCCGGGGACGACTTATTATTTCGCGATAAAATTGAGAGACGAAAATGCAGCCAACTGGGCTTCGTGGTCGGACACGGCGAGTTCATCAGATACTGCCCCAGCTCAGGATTTGGCGCCGCCGGCTCCGTCGGGATTGAACGCAAATCCGGGTGAGAGCAAAATTGCGCTTACCTGGACGGAAGTTTCTGGCGAGCCGGATTTGGATTATTATAAAATTACAGGGATTCTTCAACGCCGTATGATTATGCCGACGCTTACACAATAGAGGTTGACACAGGGAATTCGTCTTATCTGGACACAGGGCTTTCAAACACGGTGACATATTATTACAAAATGACGGTTGTTGACCTCGGTGATTCCGGAAACGGACTTTTCAGCCATGCGAGAGAAAGCGCTTTTTCAAATGAAAAAAGTACCCGCCCTCTGGCGGAAATGCCGACGCCTGAAGCGTTTTTAACTTACTATTCTTCATCGACAACTCAATCTCTTAACGAAACGCCGCAGTGCGGTTCATGGAACGGTTCTTCATGGGCGAGCGGTTACGATATAAAAAGAATTACGCAGACGGCAACCGGCTGGTATATCGTCAAGAAGTGTCCGACCGCGGCGAAATGGCTCTTCGGAATTCAGGACCCCGCGAAAGTTCTGAATGTGATGATATACGACGAGTCAACAAAGGCGTGGTCCGCGCCGAAGAAACTGACAACAAGCATTTCATATGATGGATGCCGCGGATTTGATATTGAATTTGAGCAGCAGTCGGGAAGAGCGGTTATCGTTTATAAAGGCGCGGATACAAAAATTCCGCAGGCGCTAACATGGACGGATTCAGGCGGATGGGGAAGCGCTTTTGCTTTAAGCATTTCAACTAATGGCGCGGGTACTATCGCCTGGCTTGAACTTGTCCCGAAACCAAACTCCGATGATATGATTTTAATGATTGGCGATTCTCTCAAAGACCTTTCCGCTCATGTCTGGTTTTCAACTTCCACGCAAACAGGTTCAAGCATACTGCTTGATACAGATATTGAAACTTATGGTCAGCAGTGTTTTGACGCCGCTTATGAAATGCAGTCGGGGGACGCGATGGTCGCATGGGATAATGATGCAGGGCAGATTAGATACCGCATTTTAAGCGGTAATTCATGGGGCAATGAACAAGCAGGGCCTCAGGATATCGGCGCTAATATTTGGTGGGTGAAATTAGCGGCGAACCCGAATAATGACGCGATTATATTAGGAACTCTTGACGGAGCGACTCCGTATGACGTAAATGTTTCAACATGGAACGGCTCGAACTGGGGAACGACGACGGAAGTGACGCCCTCGGCGTCCGCTTATACGACGAAACCTTTTGATATTGCATGGGAGACGGTTTCGGGAGACGGCCTTGTTGTTTTTAACGACGGAACATCCGTTCCGAAAGCAAGAAGATTAAGCGCGGGCGCGTGGGGGGCGGAAACTTCCGCATCCGATGTCGCCGCCGCCCCCTGCTTCGTTCAACTGGTTTCCGATAATAATACCGATGATATTCTGCTTGTCACATGCAATGCCGACACCACGCCGGATATTTATGCCCAGAAGTGGGACGGCACCGCAAATTCTTTCGGTTCAGCGTCGCTCATAACGGGGGAGTCATCAAATACAAACGGAAACGCTACGACGTATTCGCACAATTTCGCTGTGGCGTATCCTTATGTCCAGCCGACTGACAATACCGCTCCGGCGGCAATTACGACGCTGTCGGCATCGTCGACGACGACCACAGGCGAAATACGGCTTGAATGGGAGGCGCCCGGCGATAACAACTGGTCGGGAACCCTCGGAACCTATGATAATAACGCGCAGTTCAGAATTCAGTATGCCACTTACACGGCTTTTGCTTTCGGCGATCACATAACTTACGATGTTTCAATTGACACTTATAGTGTGAACCCGTATGATGTTCAGTCAAAACTGATAACGCTTTCAAAAGAGACAACTTATTATTTCAGAATCTGGACGAGGGACGAACTTTCCGCCGGAAACTGGTCGGGAATTTCTTACGGGGCAACCTGCTGGGTGAGGATTGCGCCAGCCGCAATTACGACACTCTCGGCGCTTGCTATTGACGATGGCGATGTTTCTCTTTCGTGGATAGCTCCCGGCGACGACGGCACGACGGGAGCTATAACGGGCGGGCAGTGGAAAATAAGATATGCAACAATTTCAACAGTTGACTGGACGACGGCGTCTGCCGGATGGACGGATTACGACGACAAATATGAACTTTTGATTGACACATCCTGCGCGGCGCTCTCGGAACGCGCGAAAACTCTGACGGGACTTCACGGCGGGGTGACATATTATTTCCGCATCTGGACGAGGGACGAGGCGACGGGAATAAACGCCCCCGGAAACTGGTCGTCAATATCTAACGGCTCAACCGCGACCGTCGTAAAAATTATCGGCATAAGCGTATACCCTTCCGCATACGGTTACGGGGGGCTCGCTGTTTCAAGCTGTGTCGTAAATACAGCGACGATAACCGTTACTAACGACGGGAATGTATACGAGACATATTCAATATTTTCTTCATCGGCGTCAAACGCCGGCGGAGGCACCGGCTGGACGATTGATGCGGTAAATCCGCAGACGCCGGGCAATAACATTTTTTCGCTTTCGGCGGGTTTTTACGCTGTTCAGCCGTCAACGGATTCATTCAATAGTGAGGCGGGAAATAAAGAAGACGCTTTATTGGGGGATATCCAAGAAGCGACGGACACAAAATTTTCAATAACGGGCGCCCAGACGCAGACGGGAGTGAACGTGCCGAAAACTGAGACGAGAAACCTTTGGTTACTGCTGAAAACGCCGACAGAAGTATCAACCAGAGCGGAGAAAACGATAACTGTGACGATTACGGCGGGGGAAAGCAGTCCATGAAAATAGTAAAGGGCGAGGGAGGGAAAATGGCTCAATTGATGAAAAATTTAATATTGTTTTTGGTTTTTGCGCTCCCTGTTATTTTTATCCGGGCGTTGAGAGATAATTTTGCTTTACCAAAAGTTTTGCTGTTAAGGACGGTGGGACTCGGTCTTTTATTCTGTCTGTTTAACATCTTTTATGATGATGCCATTTGGCGCCGTAAGACGGCGCTGCTGCCGTCGTTATTAAGGTTAAAACGGATTATTCGGGGGGGAATTAATTCAGCGGCGCTGGTATATCTGATTATTGTGCTGTTTGCCACGATTTTCTCGTCTGACAGGTCTTTGTCCTGGAACGGTTTGTATTTTTATTATTTTGCGGGTTTTTTTCAGTTGATTTGTTATTTTGTTTTTTTCGCGGCCGTTCAGACGGCGCTTACGGGACTTGTGCCCGCAAGGGTAAATGCCGTTTTTGAAAAGAAAATACATATATCAGTCGGCTATTCCGTTCTCGCTGTTTGTTTGTATGGCCTGATTCAGTTTTCCGGTTTGGATTTTATCAAATGGAATACTAATTTCGGAAGAATATTCTCCACGCTCGGCAATCCTGATTTTCTTGCGGGGTGGATTGCAATGTGTCTGCCCGTATTAATCGGCGGTTGGCTAAAATCGGGCGGCAGGAAACAACAATATTTCTTTGCTGTGTCTTTTTTGCTCGGTTTTATAACGCTGCTAGTTGCTTCTTCGAGAGCCGGATGGCTTGCGGCGGCGGGCAGTTTAATAGTGTTGATTCTGCTCATAGGATCTGAATTTAAACAGAAAATTATTTTTGGAGTTACGGTCGCGATGCTAATGCTGGGTGCGGCAATCACGTTAGGCCCGAGGTTGTGGGGATTGGATGAGGCGGGAATAAAATCAAGATTGCTCGGATGGAAAACCGCTGTGGAAGTCATTGAAAGCAAACCTCTGCTTGGGTACGGTCCCGATACTTTCGCGTCTGTATCTGCCAGGTTTCTGCCTAAGGAATACGACAGGTTTACCAAGCCCAACGCCAATCCCGCTTACGCGCATAATATTTTTCTTGACCAGGCCGCCGCGGCGGGCTTGCCGGGGCTGCTCGCTTTCTGTTGGCTGCTCGTGGAATTTTACAGAAAATGCCGCGATTATCCGTTTATTGCCTCAGGTATGACAGGGGGTTTGATTTACGGTTTTTTCAGTATAGGAACTTTGAGTTTTTGGCTGTATTTCTGGCTGTATATGGGAATTGCGGCGTCGTTGGATAAAAGAAGGAGGGTGAAGTTATGAAAAGACAAGATTTGAAAGCGCTTAAGGCGCTGGCAGTCATTCTGCTGGGCGCTTTGACGGTAAAAATTACAGTTTGGCCGCTAATTGCCGACATTAAGTTTAAAAGCGGTTTGAAAGCGATGTCGCTAATGGAATATGAAAAAGCGGAGTCGGATTTCAAGATAGCCATTAATTATAGGAAGGAGCCGGTATATTACGAAAATCTGGCTGCACTATACAGGACAATGGGAGAAACCGCAAAGGACAGAAATACAGGCCGGCGTCATTATGAGCAGTCAGTCTATTTTTACAAGAAGCTGCTTGAACTGAATCCCGGCAATTCTCTGGTTTATAACGGCCTCGGAGCAACGTGCCTGTATATCGGGAAGGACTTCAAAGAGGATGAATTTTACCGTTCTGCCATAGATAATTTCAAAAAGGCGCTCGATTTGAAGCCGGGATTTGTGGAGGCTGAGCTTAATCTCGCGACGGCTTATTACCTTTGGGGTTTAAAAGCTGAAGCGGTGAAAGTTTACGAAAATCTTGAGAAGGATAATCCTGACAATATATCCGCCCGCTTCAATCTCGGTCTCCTGTATTTTATGGAGAAGGATTACACAAAAGCGGAACAAAAATGGCGTGACATTCTCAAAATTGCTCCGGAAAATATTGATGCGCAGAAGGGGCTGGAAATGCTTAACAAAAAAAGAGGTGAAAAATGAAGAGTAAATTGAATCGCGATACGCTGATTGACCTGATTCAGGTGACACTGTTCATGCTGCTCTTTATTGCGCCGGTTTTATTCGTTCCGCATTTTTTGCGCGACGGGTTTGGCATACCGAAAAACGCGCTTAACAGAATTTTGGGTTCCCTCATATTTGTTCTATGGGCTGTCAAAAAGAGCGTTTCAAAAGAATCTTTCAAATTGACGTCTTTATCGTATGCCGCCGCCGCGTTTGTTTTTTTTGCGGGCCTTGCCACGATTCTATCCGCAGATCCGGCGGTGAGTTTTTACGGGCTGTGTCCATATTATGAATGGGGCTTCATCAATATTTTTGTCTGTTTCCTGCTTTTTATAGTCGTTGCCGACGAGTTTAATGCGCGCGCGGTTCCTAATCTCGCGCTTATGATTTATGTCGCGGCGACGGTTGTTTGCGCATACGGCATTATACAGATTTTAGGCATTGATATGTACTATAAGGCGGCATACTCGTTTAACAGGATATTCTCGACAATGGGAAATCCTAATTTCCTCGCGGGTTGGCTTGTGACGGTATTTCCGCTCATTCTTGCCGGATATTTCGGCGCTTCCGGGAAAAGCCGCCTGCCGCTTCTCTTTCTTCTCTTAACGCTGGGTGTAAATTTGGGGATGACTCTTTCCCGCGCGGGCTTTATCGCCGGAATAGCCGCAACAGCTGTGATGCTGATAACGTTGGGCAAAGAAAATTTGAAAAAACAGAAGAGCTGGGCTGTTCTGTTTTTGAGCGCGGCGTTTTTTATATTTGTAATTTTTTTAAGCGGCAGAAAAAGTCTCAATGATTTTGAAGACAATAGAAGTTTAATTTCAGAGAGGATAGGCGTTATCGCCGATTTGTCCGAAGGCAGCGCGTCCGCAAGATACGAAACTTGGAAAACGGCCTTCAGAATGTTTAAGGACAATGTGTTTTTCGGCGTTGGCCCTAATATGTTCCAGTATATATTTCCAAAATACGAAACTTTGAAATTCGCCAGGCTCACCGGCGGAACAACTTTTTCAAATTATGCGCACAACACATTTCTGCAGGTGGCTTCGACGATGGGGCTCTTCGGACTTATGGCGTATGTATTCCTGTGGGGAAGCGCGCTTCTTGTAGGGCTCAAAAAGGTAATTGCGTCCGAAGGAAAAGAACGGCTGTTTTACGCGGGGCTGCTTGCGTCATTGACGGCGCTGCTGGTTTTTTTGCAGTTCCATTTTTTTCTGAATGAGACCATGCTTTATTTCTGGGTGTTTCTCGGAATTTTGTCGGCGGCGGAGAAGCCGAAAGAAATTTTGCTGAATGGAGCCGCGAGGATTTCGCTGGTTATATTCTCGCTGGTCGCCGCGGTATTTTACTGGAATATCGCCGTCCGCAATATTTTTGCGGATAAATTGCTGTTTGAGGGAAAAGCCGTAGAGGCGCATAGGATTTTTCCGCAAAGCGTTTTCTATGCGCGGTATGCGGTTGCGGAATTAAGAGGAGAAGCGGCAGCGAAACAGGATATTAATTTGATGCATGATGCCAGAAGAATTGCAACCGAAAATGCTGAAAAGCACCCGAACAATACGGGGGTATGGAACGACCTGGGAGCGGTTGACATTGAATTTACAACCTTCGGCAACATGGAATTTCTGGATGAGGCAGGACAGGCTTTTATGGAGGCATATAAGCAGGGGCCATACAAATACAAGCATGTTTTGGATTTAAGCAAATATTACGAATTCAGGGGAGATATAAAGTCCGCTGAAAAGTACATGGAAGCGTGTGAATCGATAAGGAGGAAATCATGAGAATCGGGAAAATCTATTTTTTGGTTAGTATCGTTTTTTTAACCTGCGTACTTTTTGCAGGCGTGGGGCTTAGGGTAAATTTCGGCTCTGTCCAGATAGAAAATCTTCTGCCAGGCGAGACCTATAACACGCGGGAACTCGTAAATCTTCCTTTCACCGTAACCAATTCCGGAGAGGAGGATGCCACAGGCAGTATTACCGTAATTATGCCCAAAAAAGAGGAGTGCAAAAAAAATTTTGAACCGATAGAGGACATAATATGGGTTCAGGTTAGCGACAACATTATAGACCTTCGGCCTGGCGCGATTAAAACAGTGGACATAATCGTAAGAGTGCCTGACAAGCCCGAATATTATGACAGGAAATTTGAAGTGTATATTGAGGCCATTGCAAGGGCTAAAAAAGGCAATGTCGCCACAGGGGTAATGAGCAGGCTTTATTTTACGACGGTCCCGACTATGGAAGAAAGAGCAAAAAGAGAAAAACAGAATAGGGATAGGGAAAAAATTCTCGCAAATCTTAATTATGAATTTCTCCCGGGAAAAATTTTCATTTTCGAAGTAAAGCCCGGCGCACGTTATAACGTCGGCGAAAAAGCGGGAAAAACGCTCAAGATTGTAAATATGAACGATGAAAAATACAAATACAGAGTTACAAGCGTTTCTGCGGAAACAGCTAAACAGCCAGTGGCGAGCGGATATGAAGAAGCCCCTGAGCCCGGGTGGCTGACTTTTGAAAAGAATATATTTGAGCTTGACGAAAATACGATTCTTCCCGTAAAAGCGTTTCTGAAAATTCCAAAGGAGAAAGAATATTACGGGAAGAGGTTTCAGTTTTTCATAAGAGTTGATTTGCTGGAACAGGAAATACCCGTGAGCATTTATTCTTATGTGCTGGTTCAGATGGAAGAAAAATGAGAGGAAATTTTAAATAAATGAGGTCTGATGAGTAAGAAAACTTTGGCGCTCTTTATCGCTGTTTGGGCGGTAATGTTAAAAGCACCGGCCGTTCTGACGGCAACGGCGGCTTCTACTGCCACTTTGACATTAACGGTAACGGTGGCGCCTTCGCCGAGCGTGTGGATCGGCGTAACAAATTACGATTTCGGGAATATGCCCGCCTCCGCAATAAGCATTTCACAGACATCCATAGCCGTAATAAATGACTCGGAGGGTTTAACGGAGAAGTACTCAATTAGAGCGAGTGATGCAAGGAATAACGGGTTACATTCAAGCCCGACTGACTGGAATCTGGCCTCGAGCACGGGCACTGACCAGTACAATCTCCGGGCGGTATTCAAGGCGGATCTTCCGGGGGATAGTGATTTTGATGGGGCGAATGATAGCCTGACAAATGACCCCATAACCTGCGACGGGACAAAGTTTGCCACGGGCGCCGACGAGGACGGTTACAATTCAATAAAAGGCAAGGAAGAGCATCTGTGGTTCAGGATTGCCACGCCGTCAAGCGTTAAGGATACGAACGAACACACGATTTTCATAACAATTACGGCGATGGGAATGGACTAAAAAAATGAAGGGTAGAGAGTGAATAGTGAAGTGAGTGAAGAAAGGAGGTGATGAAAGATGAGCGGAAGAGAGAGAAGAGAGCTTGGTCTGCTGACGGCGGCGGAAGTTGCCCGTGCGGCGGGAGTTCTGAAATCGACGGTGAGGTATTACACGGAGATGGGACTTCTGAAGATTGCGGGGACATTTTCGCCGAAGAGCTACCGGCTTTATGAAAAAGATGAGACGGTTGAGAGAATAAGGAGGATTCGTGAGATTCAAGGGCGCAACAGAACGCTTTCAAACATCATGGAAGCGTCTATGGGAGCGTAAAAAGAGATGAAGTGTAGCCGTCCGCCGCGGTGGACCGCTACAAAGAAGAAAAAGGAGGTCCAAAATGGACTTAGTTAAAAGGGTCGGAGGAATGTTGGCAAACGTAGCGGCAGAGCAGAGCTCTGCTAAAAAAGGAGAAAAGAAAATGAGTAAAAGAATTTTAGTTGGGACGCTGGTTGGAATGATGATGATGAGCGGTGTTGCGATGGCGGCGACAGAGTCGGCGACGACGGTGTCAATAGAGATAACCGTTACATGCGCGCCGGCGGCGAGCGTGTGGATAGGAAACAACACGTATGCTTTCGGCAGTC